>DATBBI010000018.1:0-2811 GCA_036271115.1 Trebonia sp. | reverse complement strand
TTCAACCTGGGCGCGGCGGTGTCGCGCGGGTTCGGCCCTGCGGACTACGTAGGCAGCATTCCCCTCGAGCTCGCGCCGGTCGGGATCTCGGTGTCTCCCGACGGGCGCTGGCTGTACGCGACGAGCGAGATCGCGTTGTCGGCCGGCTCCCGTTCGGGCGGGCTGCTCTCGGGGCCCGGCACGCTGAGCGTGGTCTCCCTGGCGCGGGCGAAGACCGACCCGGCGGCGTCGGTTGTCGCCACGGTGGACGCGGGCTGCCAGCCGGTCCGCGTCATCACGTCCGCGGACGGGACCGAGGTCTGGGTCACCGCGCGGGCGAGCGACGACCTGCTGTGCTTCTCGGCGGCGCGGCTGGCTTCGGATCCGGCGCGGGCCCTGGTATCGGCCGTGCGGGTGGGCGAGGCGCCGGTCGGGCTGGCCGCGGTCAGGGGCAGCTCGCTCGTGGTGGTCGCGGACTCCAACCGGTTCGGCGCCAGCGGCGCGACCTCGGACCTGGACGTGGTGAACGTGGCGGCCGCGCTGGCCGGGCGCCCCGCGGTCGTCGGTCACATCAGGGCCGGGCTGTTTCCGCGGGACATGACGCTGGCCCCTGACGGCACGCTGCTGGTGTCGAACTTCGACTCCGGCCAGGTCGAGGCGGTCGACGTGGCGACCGTCCCTGGCGCTCCCTGGGCGGCCGGCTAGCCGGCGACGCCGGCCTTACAGGCCGGTCAGCTGCTCCGACAGCTCGCGCAGCTGGCGGCGTGCCGCGAGGTCGTAGGCCTGGTCGTTCGCCCGTCCCTCGTCGAGGCTGTTGTAGAACCGGCCGGTGCCTGTCTCCGCGTCCGGGGCGGCGATCAGCCGCAGCGTCGCCTCGACGCCCTGGGCGATGGTGCTGATCGGCGAGGACACGATCTTGGTCGGCATGAACGTGGCCGGGTGCAGGGCGTTGACGGTCACGCCGTCGGGATCGAGCTCGGCGGCCAGGTCGAAGGTGAACAGGACCTGCGCGAGCTTGCTCTGCCGGTAGGCGCGCATCCCGTCGTAGTCCTTCGTGAGCATCACGTCGCTGAAGTCGATGGCCTGCTGCCCGATGGAGGCGACGTTGACGATCCGAGACGGCGCCGAGGCGCGCAGCAGCGGCAGCAGCAGCCGGGTCAGCGCGTACGTCGCCAGGTAGTTGACGGCGAACCGCAGCTCGTACCCGTCCGCGCTCTCCTGCCGTGCGCCGCCTCCGGGCACGTCGCCGCCGATGCCGGCGTTGTTCACCAGCACGTCAAGCCGCGGCTCCGCCGCGATGACCTGGCCGGCGAGCTCACGCACCCCGGCGAGGCTCGACAGGTCCGCCTGGTAGCCACGCACCCGGTCACCGGCCGCCGGTTCGCCCGCCTCGCCGGCCGCCGCGGTGACCTCCTTGATCGTGTCCGCGATACGGCCTGGGTCGCGGCCGTGCACGAGGACGGTCGCCCCGGCCCGGGCAAGTTCGGCGGCCAGCGCCCGGCCAAGCCCGTCGGTCGCACCGGTGACAAGAATGACTTTCCCGCGGAGTTCGGCCATAGCCCTACTGTTCCATGCCGGCCTCGGCAGCACCACAGCAAGAGACGGTGGCATGCTGGTCCCGCGACCATCCAGGGACAGGAGATGGCATGACTCAACCCGGCGGATATAACGCGGGCATCATCGCGGAGTTCCGCGCCAACCACGGCCAGGTCGGCGGTGGCTTCGCCGGAGCGCCGCTGCTCCTGCTGCACACCAGCGGCGCCCGTACCGGCACGCCGCGCGTCAGCCCGGTGATGTACCTGGCTGACGACGGCCGGTATCTCGTCTTCGCGTCAAAGGCAGGGGCAGACGACAACCCCGCCTGGTACCACAACCTGCTCGCCCACCCGGACACCACGATCGAGGTCGGCGACCGCGTCATCGAGGTGCACGCCACCGAACTGGCCGGACCCGAGCGCGACGAGAAATACGCCGAGCAGGTCCGGCGCTACCCCCACTTCGGCGATTACCAGCGGAAAACAGCGCGGACCATCCCCGTCATCGCCCTGACCCCCGGGGCGTCCTGATGGCAGCGCGGACGCATCCCGGCGGGACGTTCGCCTTGGGCGGGGACCTGACCGTCACGCGGATGGGGTACGGGGCGATGCAGCTGGCCGGCCCGGGCGTGTTCGGGCCGCCCGCCGACCGTGACGCTGCCGTGGCGGTGCTACGCGAGGCGGTTGAGCTGGGCATCACCCACATCGACACATGCGGCTACTACGGCCCTCGCGTCACCAACCAGATCATCAGGGAGGCGCTGTTCCCCTACCCCGAGGACCTGCACATCGTCACCAAGGTCGGGGCACGGCGAGACGCCAACGGCGGCTGGCTCGAGGCGCTGGCCCCTGAGCAACTGCGCGCGCAGGTCGAGGAGAACCTGCGCGATCTCGGCCTCGACGCGATGGACGTGGTCAACGTGCGGAACCCCGGCCTGCGCGGGCCGCAGCCCGGCTCAATCGCCGGGCCGTTCACCGTGCTGGCCAAGCTGCAGCAGGAAGGGCTGATCAGGCACCTGGGGGTCAGCAACGTGATCGCCGGGCAGGTCGCCGAGGCGCAGTCCATCGCGCCGGTCGCGTGCGTGCAGAACCACTACAACCTGGCCAGCAGGGGCGACGACGACCTGATCGGCTTCCTCGCCGGGCAGGGCATCGCCTACGTGCCCTTCTTCCCGCTCGGCGGTTTCTCCCCGCTGCAGTCCGGCACGCTGGACGCGGTCGCCGAGCGGCTCGGCGCCGCCCGGATGACCGTCGCGCTGGCGTGGCTGCTGCACCGGTCGCCGAACATCCTGCTCAT
>DATBBI010000017.1:0-8785 GCA_036271115.1 Trebonia sp. | reverse complement strand
CGGACGGCACCGTCCAGGTGCCGCCGCTGACCACCGGCGCCGACGAGGCGGCGTGGCTGAAGTACTCGGCCACCCCCGGCCAGATCGGCGCGTCCGTCATCGAAGGGCACGTCGACAGTTATAGCGGTCCCGCTGTCTTTTACCGGCTGGGCGCGCTCCGTCCCGGAGACACCATCGACGTGACGCTTGCCGACGGAGAAACGGGCATTTTCCGGGTCACCGGCGTCCGCGAATACCTTAAGGACAAATTCCCGGCCAAAGTAATTTACAGCGATACGAATTTTGCCGCGCTGCGGCTGATAACCTGCAGCGGCGCATTCGATTACGCCACTGGCCATTATTCGAGCTCCACTGTCGTGTTCGCTTCGCTCACCTCGTCGCGCCACCCCAGCAGCCACTGACACGCCGCTGACCTCGGCAGTCACAGCCGCGCCGACGCGGGCCGCCATGGCGGCCGAGCGCCGGTACAGCACTGCGGTGCGGGGCCGGAAAATCCCTCAAGGTAGGGGTACCGACTTCATGATCACGAAGGAAAAGCACTCTATACGCATGCTTTTCTTACGTGATCATGAAATTCCGGCTTCGGTGCGGCGGCGGTCGATACGGGTGAGGGCCGGGAGGGCGAGGAGGCCGCAGAGGAGCGTGGGCAGGCCGCCGGCCACGAGCGACCAGCGGGCGCCCGCGTCCTGACCGATCCAGCCGACGATGGAGCCGCCGATCGGGGTCGAGCCGAGCCAGGCCAGTCCCCACAGCGCCATCACGCGGCCGCGCATCGTCGGCTTCGCGGCAAGCTGCAGCACCGTCTTGGCCATCGAGTTGAACGTGACGCTGCCGTACCCGACGAAGACGAGCGCGGCCAGTTCGAGCGGCATCGTAGGCGCCACCGCCGCGAGCAGGATCGCAATGCCCCAGCCGGTCGCGGACAGGCACAGCGCGCTGGCCCGCGGCCGGCCCCGGCCGGCCGCGACCAGGCCGCCCGCCACCGCGCCTACCCCCATCACCGAGGCCATCACTCCGTAGGCGGCGGCGCCACCACCGAAGACCTTGCTCGCCATCAGCGGCAACGACACCGGGAACTCCCAGGCCAGCGCGCCGATGACCGCGATCATGACGAGCGGGATGAGCAATTCCGGAGTGCCGCGGACGTAGCGCAGGCCCTGCCTGATCTGGCCGGGTTCCCTGGTGACGCGGCGCGCGGGGAACAAGCCGGCGGCGCGCATCGCGGCCAGCGAGGCGAGCACGGCGGCGAACGATACGGCGTTGAGGCCGAAGCACAGCGCCAGCCCGAGCACGGCGGCCACCACTCCCCCGAGCGCCGCGCCGAACACCCGCGCTATGTTCATCGACACAGAGTTGAGGGTCACGGCGTTCGGCAGGTCGTCAGGGGGAACCAGCTCCGAGATGAAGCTCTGCCGCGCCGGGTTGTCGAAGACGTTGACGAAGCCGAGCGCGACGGCCAGCAGGTAAACGGTCCACAGCCGCATCTCGTGCGTGCCGGTGAGCACGGCGAAGGCCGCGGCCAGCAGGCCGGCGCTGGCCTGGGTGACGTACAGCACCCGGCGCTTGTCGGCGCGGTCCGCCAACAGGCCGCCGACCTGGCCGAACAGGAGCACCGGCAGGAAACGGGCCGCCGTGGTGAGCCCCAGCTGCGTTCCGCTGTGGGTCAGCCCCAGCACCAGGAACGACTGCGCCACCGTCTGCATCCAGGTGCCAGCCTGCGAGACCAGCTGGCCGAAGAAGAACAGCCGGTAGTTGCGGTGCGACAGGGAGGCCATGGTGCGGGAGGCACGGTTATGGCGGGCTGGCGGACGGCTTAGCTGCGTCTGCTCAACATCCTGGACGGCTGTCACGGTCGGCTGTGCCCACTCCCTCGCTTCCTGTACTACTTGCAATAAGGTTAGCTCTGCTAAGGATATTCCGAAGAGCGGGGGTGGGCTAGGGGTTCCGGGAGCGGGAGCGGGCTACTTCGGCAGCGGCGCGAGCGCTGTCTTCGTGAAGAAGGACCAGATGACCTGAGCGGCGCTGGGCGTGCTGCCCTTGGGCCACGGGAAGCCGTGGCCGCCGGTGTTCCACACCGCGAACCCGACCCTGGCGCCGCTCGAGCAGTCAGCCCACGTGGTGAGTGTCATCGCGCTGTGCGGTGTCTCGGCCGGCGACCCGCTGCACCCATCAACCTTGCGCAGCGCGGCGACCTGCACGGTCGCGGGCGGCGACTCTTTGCCCTTGTCGCCAGGGGCGTAGGGCACGGCGGTGTCGTCGAGCGCGGCGATCTGCAGGATCGTCAGCGGGCGGCTGACCACGCAGCCCGGGTCGGGATCGGCCTTCACCACCGCCGTCCCGTCGAACAAGCCTGGCGCGTCGCACGCCAGCTGGTAGGCGAGGCGACCGCCGTTGCTGTACCCGACGACGTAGATCGGGTGCCTGTGGCCGGGGTCCACCGCCGCGACCAGCGACGTGATGAACGCGACGTCGTCGACGCTGCGCCGCGCCGCCGCGCCGCAGCAGCCGCCCGCGTTCCACGACAGCTTGTAGCCCACGGGGTAGACCAGCTCGGCCTGGCCCGTGTTCACGTAGGGCGTCAGGTAGTCCCGCTTGACCTCGAGGCTGAGCGGGGCGGCGATCCCGGAGAGCACCACGATGATCGGCGCGGAATCGGGCAGCGCGGCGACCGGGCCGATCACCTCGTAGCTCCGGGTCATGGTGCCGACCTTCATCGAGTACGTCGCCGTGTACGTCGTCCGCTGCAGCTCGCTGATGATGTTCGCGCTCGCGAACGACGCGACGCCGAACGTGCACACGAACGCGACGGCCAGGATCAGCGTCCGGCGCGTCAACGTTGCCATCAGCTTCGGCCTCCAGGGACCCCGGCGATCACCGGCCGGACGGTACTCGCGCCCGGTGAGCAGCAGGCTCAGCGGCGTGCGGCGCGCCGCCGAGGCGATCAGCCACGACGCCCCGTACACGACCGGCACGGCGATGCAGAGCAGCGCGAGCAGTTCGAGAACGGCCGGAGCACCGCGCACCGCGGCGAGGACGCCGCCAAAGCCAGCCGCGTACAGCAGGCCCTGCAGCACGAGCGGATGCGCCAGGTAGATGCCGAACGAGCTCGCCGAGCCCGCCGCGAAGAACTTCCGGTGCGGCGCCCCCCGGTCACTCCACAGCAGGCCGCCGGCGAGCAGCGCCCACCCGAACGCCAGCGCCTCAGCCACCACCACCGGCTGGAACACCGCGCTGGCCGCGGCAGGCGATGCACCGCCCAGGTAGATCTCGGCGAAGTAGGCGCCGAGCCCGGCCACGACGCCGATCCCGGCGACCAGGGACACGGACCGCGCCGAGGCGTGCCGCCGGGTGAAGGCGCAGACCTGCTCGAAGTGCCAGCCGGCGAGCGCCCCGGCCACCACGTACAGCACGTAGCTGTCCAGCCAGACGCCTGACCCCGCCCCGTTCAGCCACTCGGCAACCGGGCCGGTCCGCACCAGGTGGTGCTGCAGCGCGGCGGTCAGCGCCAGCTGATACACGCAGGCAGCCGCGAACAGCGCCACGTGGTACCCCGCGGTCGTGCGCAGCACCCAGCGCAGCACTGGGAACAGCAGGTACACCTGCATGGTGACCAGCAGGAAGTACATGTGGTACCGGGCGCCCGCGTGCAGCAGATCCTGCCAGAACGCGGCGGGGAACGGGCCGCGGCCCGGGCCGTCGAACGCGTAGTAGATCAGGCTCCACGCCACGTACGCGGGCACGACCAGCCAGTACCGCCGCCGCCAGAACCGCAGCCAGCGCACCTGCCCGCGGTGCCCGTAGTTGTAGGTCAGCACCAGCGCGGTCAGCAGGAAGAACAGCTCGCGGCTCGTGTGGAAGATCGTCGTGACCGCGCCGAGCGCCACCGTCACCTCGCCGCCGCCGAGCGCCAGCGTGTGCACGCCGACCACGAACGCCATGATGACCAGGCGGATCAGGTCGAAGGCGACCACATGCGGGCGGGATGCCCGGGACGCCCGGGGCGCCGGGGATGCCGGAGACCGCCGCTGCCCGCCCGGGGCGCCGGGCTCCATAGCGGGCAGCGGCGGAGAATCAGGTGTGACGGTCGTGCTCACCGCGGCGCCGTCACCAGGTCCTTCAGCCGCCGCCTGGCGATCTTGCCTGTCGGCCCCAGCGGCAGCTCGGGGACCAGGCAGAACTCACTCGGCTGCTTGTGCCGCGGCAGTTCGGCCTCGCACGCCTTGCGCAGCAGCTCCTCGACGTCCGCGGCCGCCCAGCCGGCGTCCGGCACCACGTACGCGACCGGTCGCTCGCCGAGCACCTCGTCGGCGGCGCCGATCACCGCGGCGGCGCGCACTCCGGGCTGGGCCAGCAGGATCTCCTCGATCTCCCGGGGGTAGATCTTCTCGCCGCCCCGGTTGATCACGTCGTCGGAGCGCCCGACCAGGAACAGGTACCCGTCGGCGTCCAGGTAGCCCAGGTCGCCGGTGTCCAGCCAGCCGTCGGCGTCCATCGCGCCAGGCCGCCCGCCCGAGGCGTACGCCCTGATCACGCCGCCGCCCCTGATCCGCACCCGGCCGATCTCACCGGGCGCAGCCGGTGACGAGGTCCCGCCCGGCGCCTCGATCCGGACCTCGGAACCCGCCGGCCGCCCCGCCGAGCCCGGCTTGCGGGCGTCGAGCGGGTTCGCGGTGATCATGCTGGCCGCTTCCGTCATCCCGTACGTCTCGATGACCGGGACGCCGGTCAGGCTCTCGAACCGGCTGAGCGCGGCCAATGGCAGCGGGGCGGAGGCCGACCGCGCGAACCGCACGCCGGCCGGACGCGGTGCCGGCGGGTCCATCGCCAGGATCGAGATGATCGCGGGAACCGCGTTGATCCAGGTGATCCGCCGTTCCGCGATCAGCTCCCAGAAGCCGCGGCGGCTGAACTTGCGGTCAACCGCGAGATACGCCCCCGCGCGCAGGGTGGCGAGCAGCCCGACCACCTCGGCGTTGACGTGGAACAACGGCAGCGAGCAATAGCCGCGGTCGTCACGGGTGAGCCGGTGCGCGGCGGCGACGCTCGCGGCGGTGTGCGCCAGCTGCTCGTCGCGGAGCAAGATTCCCTTGGGCGTGCCCGTGGTACCGCTGGTGCACAGGAAGATCCCGGAGTCACCTGGGGTCCGTTCGGGACAATTTATCCGGAACGAGCCCGTGGTGACCGTGGCAGCCGGACGCGCTACCGCCACCACTCGCTCTACCTCGGCCGGGGGGGCTCCGGGGTCCAGCGGCACGGCGACCCGGCCGGCGGCGACGATCGCCACCAGCGCGGTCGCGTACTCGAGCGGTCCGGCGTGCCGGACCGCGATCCTGGCGCCGGGCGGCAGCCCGGCATCGTCAAGGCGGCGCTCCCAGTCACCGACGGCGGCGCGCAGGCCGGCGTAGGTGAGCGTGCCGCCGCCGCGGGCCTCGGCTAGGTAGACGGCGTCGCCGTGGCGGCCAGCCGCCTGCTCGATCCACATCCGTAGCACGTCAGTACATCATCCTTGGGTCGTTGTAGTGCTTGAACTCGAGCAGGTTCCCGGCCGGGTCCACGAGGACGAAGGTGCGGTGCTCCTCGACCATGCCGCCGAACCTGACGGCCACCTCGTGGTAGAAGGGGATCTTCCTGGTCACCGCGCAGGCGTGCAGCGCCTCGAAGTCGGCCGCCTCGCGGAACGTCACGCCGAAGTGCCGCGGGTACAGGCTCTCCGGCTTCGCGGGCCTCCCCTCCGTCAGGTGGCACACCACCTGGTCGCCGAAGAAGTCGAGCGTGATCCTGTCGGCGTACCGGCGGGCGAGCTTGCAGCCGAGCCCGGTCACGTAGAAGTCCTGCGCCTCGTCCAGGTCGTGGACCGGGATAGCCAGGTGGAAGACGTCGTGGGTGGTTCGCATCGGCGGTTATCCCCGCTCGAAGACGGTGAGGGTGTCGGCGCGCAGGCCGAGGCGGAGCGTTTCCGTGCCGATGACCCCCTGCGCGGGCACGTTGCCGAGGTTCACGTCCGGCCCGATCCGGGTGATCAGGTGGGTCTGCAGCGCGCTGGTGGGCGCCTCGAAGAGCAGGCACCGGTCCGGGATGCCCGCGTTCAGCACGTCCTCGACCAGGCCGTAACGCAGCGCGCCGTCCGCCCGGCAGATGCCGGACTTGCCGCTCTCCCTGGCCTCCAGGGTCACCAGCGCGGCGCCCGCGTCGAGGTCCTCGCTGATACAGGCGATCCACTCGCTCGGCGGCAGCAGCTCGGAGCGGCCGGGGTCTTTGAAGCCGACTTCTGACACGACCGTGAAGTCGGCGGCGAGCTTGTGTACGTAGCCCGCCTTCTCGGCGTTCGACATGTCGATGGTGCCGTTGGAGACCTCGACGTGGCGGGCGCCGTGCTGCTCGCAGAACTCCCGGTAGTCCTCGAAGCGGCCCTGCAGCACGAACTTCTCGAACAGCGTGCCGCCGAAGTAGAAGCCGATGTCGTTCGCCTCGAGCACCGCGATCTTCTCGCGCAGGCAGTTCGTGACGATCGAGGTGCCCCAGCCGAACTTGACGTAGTCGATGTACTCGGCGCCGAGCTCGATCTGGTCGGTGAACTGGCCGAGCGGGACGCCGCCGTCGATCACCATCGTGAGGCCGGTTTCGCGTGGCTTCGCGGCCCGCCTGGGCAGCATCAGCGCGGACGGAGTCATCTGATTCCTCCTGGTGACTTCAGGTGTGACTGCATGACGTAGCCGGGAATCCGCAGCACCCGGGCGTTCTCCAGCGGCGGCCAGGCCATCTGCCCGACCGGCACGCCGGTCAGGTAGGCCCCGAGCACGCGCAGCGTGCCGCCGTGCGCGACGACCACCACGTCGCCGGCCTGGTCGCCACCTTCGCTGTGAACAGCGGCCAGCTCCTCGGCGAACCCGGCGGCGCGCTGGTACAGGTCGCGCACCGACTCACCGCCCGCGGGCCTTGCGTCGGGGTCGGTCACCCGGCCGCCGGCGAGACCGGTGAGGGCAGGGTCGATCGCCACCGCCGGGGTGCCCTCGAGGACGCCGAGGCTGCGCTCCCGCAGCCTGCTGTCGGCGAACACGGGCAGGCCGAGCACGCCGGAGAACGAGGCGGCCGTCTGCAGCGCGCGGCGCAGGTCGCTGGCGTACAGCGCGCGGACGCGGTGGCCGCCGAATCGCATCGCCGCCTCCGCCGCCTGCCGCTGGCCGCGGCTGGTCAGCTCCGCGCGGTCGTTGTGGCCCTGGGCGAGGCCGAGCGTGTTCCAGGTGCTCTCGCCGTGCCTGACCAGGTGGAGATCGAACATGCCAGGCAGGCTGGCCAGCGTTTGTTAAAGAACGATGAAAATGTAAACGCCTCCAGGGAACTCTTAAGAACTTCTAAGGATGCCCTGATTAACTCCCTGTTCATGCGACCAAGGCTCCTCGTGGTGGACGACGATCCTGACGTACGCGACTCACTGCGGCGCGCGCTGGGTTACGCGGGTTACTCCGTGACGACCGCCGCGAACGGGCTCGACGCGCTCGGCTCGCTGTCCCGCGCCCCCGCCGACTTGGTCATCCTCGACGTGCTGATGCCGATGCTCGACGGCCTGGACACCTGCCGCGCGCTGCGCGACCGCGGCAACGCCGCCCCGGTGCTGGTGCTCACGGCGCGCGACTCGGTTGACGACCGGGTGGCTGGCTTCGAGGCCGGCGCCGATGACTACCTGGTCAAGCCGTTCGCGCTGCGGGAGCTGGTCGCCCGGGTGAACGCGCTGCTGCGGCGCGCCCAGCCGCCTCGCGAGGTGCTCGGCTACGCGGACCTGACGCTCGACCTCACCAGCCGGACGGTGACCCGCGACGAGACGCCGGTCAGCCTGACCAAGATCGAGTTCGCGCTGCTCGAGCTGCTGCTGCGGAACGCCGAGCACGTGCTCAGCTACGAGGTCATCCTGGACCGGGTGTGGGGCTACGGGGAGGCGCCCGCCTCCAACGCGCTGCAGGTCTTCGTCGGCATGCTGCGCCGCAAGCTCGAGGAGCACGGGGAGCGCCGGCTGGTGCACAATGTGCGCGGCGTCGGGTACGTGCTGCGGGCCGGCACGTGACGCGGCGCTCCCGGCGGCGTCTGTTCCGGCAGCGGCTCGGGCTGCAGACCAGGTTCACGCTGGTGGCCGCCGGCGCGGTGGCCGCGACGGCGCTGGCCATCACCGCGGTCGCCTTCCTCGCGATCCGCACCGACCTGGAGAACCAGATACAGCAGCAGCTCACCGCCCGCGCGTCCAGCGTTGAGCACGCGGCGGACCAGCTGCGCGGGCATATCCCCGACGGCTGGGTTCCGCCGCACTCGAACCGGTTCGGCGCGAATACGGCGTACACGCAGGTGATCACCGCGTCGGGCGGCGTCTGGACGGCGGGCGGCAATACCGGGGTGCTGTCACCCGACGCCGCCGACCTCGCCGTGGCGCGCGGCGACAGCGCGGCGTTCTTCGCCAACCGCACGGTCGGCGGGACGCGGTCCGCGGTACTCACCACTCCGCTCGCGCCGGGCCTGGCCCTCCAGGTGGCCGAGTCGCTGAGCACGACCGACGTCGAGGTGGCCAACGTCGGCGCCACGCTGGCGGTGCTCAGCGCGATCGGGATCATGGCCGCCACCGTGCTCGGGTGGGCGGTCGCCAGGGCGGGCCTCGCCCCGGTCGCCCGGCTGGCCGGCGTCGCCGAGGAGGTCACGGCGACCGGAGACCCGGGTCGCCGGGTGCGAGTGGAACGCCAGGACGAGCTCGGCAGGCTCGCCGCGTCGTTCAACAGCATGCTGAGCGCGCTGCAGCGGTCGC
>DATBBI010000016.1:0-3739 GCA_036271115.1 Trebonia sp. | reverse complement strand
GTGGCCGTGCCGATCACGGCCGCGGTGACACGCGCGGCGCGGGCGCTGCGTGACGACCACGGACCCGGGTAGGGTCGCGTACGCTCTGGGGTGTGGAAGTGCTGATCACCCGGCTTGACCCGGACGTGCCGCTGCCGTCGTACGCGCGGCAGGACGACGCGGGCGCTGACCTGGTCTGCGCCGAGGACGTCGACCTCGCGCCCGGGCAGCGCGCCGTGGTCGGCACCGGGATCGCCATCGCCCTGCCGGCCGGGTACGCGGCGTTCGTGCACCCGCGCTCGGGGCTGGCCGCCAGGCACGGGGTGACGCTGGTCAACGCGCCTGGCACGGTCGACGCGGGCTACCGTGGTGAGATCAAGGTGGTCCTGCTGAACACCGACCCGGTCACGCCGGTCTCGTTCCGGCGCGGCGACAGGATCGCCCAGCTGGTGGTGCAGCGCGTGGAGCGGGCCGCCTTCCGCGAGGTGGCCGCCCTGCCCGATTCGGCCAGGGGCGACAATGGTTTCGGCTCGACCGGTGGTCACGCGGGCGGTCTCGCCGCCGGCGTGACCGCGGGCTGAGAACGGAGGAGAGATGCCAGTGTTCGGTCGGCGCCGCAGCGCCGGTGACCGCGACGCGGCAGGGGAGAGCGCGGCGGACCTGGCGGCCGAGGCCGCGGCCGACGAGACCCCCGGCGGGGACGCGGCCCCCGGCACCGGACCGTGGGACGTGGCCGAGCCGCACCCCGACATCCAGCGAGTCGACCTCGGCAGCCTGCAGGTGCCCGTGCTGGAGGGGACGGACATCCAGCTGGTGTTCGCCGAGCAGCACGGCGCCTGGGTGACGGTGCGCCACGGACTGAGCGAACTGCAGCTGCAGGCGTTCGCCGCGCCCAAGCGCGACTCGCTGTGGGACGACGTGCGCGCCGAGATCGCCGCGGAGATCAGCGGCGGAGGGGGCATGGTCACGGAGCGCACCGGGCCGTTCGGCGCCGAGCTGCTGGCCCGCGTGCCCGCGCAGCCGGGCCAGCCGCAGGCAGGCACGCAGCTGGTCAGGTTCACCGGCGTGGACGGTGCGCGCTGGTTCCTGCGCGGGGTGTTCAGCGGGGCGGCGGCGGAGAATCCCGCCGCGGCGGCGCCGCTCGAGGCGGTGATGCGCGAGGTCGTCGTGGTCCGCGGCGAGCACCCGGTGCCGCCGCGGGACCTGCTGGAGCTCCGGCTGCCGCCGGAGGCAGCCGCGGCGCTTGAAGAGCAGGCCAAGGCCCAGCAGGAGGAGCAGAACAGGTTCGCCACCCAGCCCAACCCCTTCGAGCGCGGCCCGGAGATCACCGAGACCCGCTAGCCAGCGCCCCGGCCGCGGTCCCCGCCGGTTCCCGCGGGGGTGCTGGCACGAGCAGTCCCGCGGTGGCTGCCCTTATTGCCGCCGGCACCGCCCGCGAGCACACTGCAACCGATGGTGCTCGCAGGGCGAAGCACCCGCGCACGGGACCTGGGGCGCGGGGAAGGGGGCGGGATGCGCACGTCGGCCGTTCGCTGGACCGCGGGCAGCGTCGCCGTCGCGTCGGTCGCTCTGATGGCCGCCGGGCTCGCTCTCGCGTTCGCCGGCCGGCACCACGTGCCCGCCAGCCTGACCAACTGGGATTTCCCCGACATCGCCGGGGACATCGAGGACCTGACGATCCCGGGCCTGGCGTATCTCGTCGCCTCCCGGCGGCCGCGCAACCCCATCGGATGGCTCGCCCTGACGGCGGGCCTGGTGCTGGCCGCCAGTACGTTCTGCACGTCCTACGCGCTGCGCGCGATCTACGTCGCCCCCGGCTCGCTGCCCGGCGCGCGGGCGGCGCTCTGGTTCGTCAACTCGTTCGCCCTCGTCCCGATCGGCACGGTCGTCTTCCTGTTCCTGCTGTTTCCCACCGGGCGGCTCAGGTCACGGCGGTGGGTGCCCGTCGCCTGGTTCGAGGCGGCCATCCTCACGTTTGCCCTCGTCGTGTCGATCGTGGAGGCGACCAGGTATTACTCGCGGCCGTTCGCCATCTACGGGGGCGGGCAGGCCCCGGCGCTGCTGCAGGTCGAGAACCTGCTCATACCCGTATCGATCCTGCTCAGCGTGATCTCGCTGATCGTGCGCTTCGTGAAGTCCGCCGGTGACGAGCGGCTCCAGCTGAAGTGGTTCGCCACCGCCGCGGTGCTCGTGCTGCTGACGATCATCCCGGCGGCCCTGACCAACTCGGCGGCCGCCAGCGTCCTGCTCAACGTGGCGCTGTTCTGCATGAACGGCGCCGTCGCCCTCGCGATCCTGAAGTACCGGCTGTACGACATCGATATCGTGATCAGCAAGGCGCTGCAGTACGGCGCGCTGGCCGCGTTCATCACCGCGGTCTACGCGGCGCTGGTGGTGGGCGTCGGCGCGGCCGCCGGCGATCAGCACAGCGTCTACCTGTCGGCGCTGGCGGCGGCGATCGTGGCGGTCGCCTTCCAGCCGGTCCGGCAGCGCGCCGCCCTGGTCGCCAACCGGCTCGTCTACGGCCGCCGGGCGACCCCGTATCAGGTGCTGTCGGAGTTCGCGCACCGGATCGGCGGCGCCTACGCCGACGATGACGTGCTGCCGCAGATGGCCCGGATGGTCGCGGACGGGACCGGGGCGCGGCGGGTGGTGGTGTGGCTGCGGGTCGGCGGCGAGCTGCGCCCTGGCGCGACGGCAGGCGACCCCGGTGCCGTACCTGATCCAGGCCCGGTGCCGGCGGCCGGTGAGCTGCTGCCGGAGCTGCCGGACGGCGACACCACCGTGCCCATCCGCTATCAGGGGAAGCTGCTCGGGGCGCTAGCGATCGCGATGCCGCGGGACGAGCCGCTGCGCCCGGCGAGCGCGCAGCTGGTGGCGGACGTGGCCGCGCAGGCCGGCCCGGTGCTGTCCAACGCGGGGCTGGTCTCCGAGCTGCGGGAGTCCCGGCAGCGGCTGGTGACGGCGGGGGACGAGGCGCGGCGGCGGCTGGAGCGCAACCTGCACGACGGGGCGCAGCAGGACCTGGTGGCGCTGGCCATCAAGCTGACGATCGCCGGCGGCGTGCTCGGCGACGACGACACGGAGGCCAGGGAGCTGCTGGAGGAGCTGCAGGCGGACACCGCGGCCGCGCTGGAGAACCTGCGCGCGCTGGCGCGCGGCATCTATCCGCCGCTGCTGGCCGACCTGGGCCTGGTCGCCGCGCTCAACGCGCAGGCCGGCAAGTCGCCGGTGCCGGTGGCGGTGCGGGCAGCGGGGATCGGCCGGTTCCCGCAGGACACCGAGGCCGCCGTCTACTTCTGCTGCCTCGAGGCGCTGCAGAACACCGCCAAGTACGCCCGCGCGACCGCCGCGCGCATCAGCCTGTCCGCCGCGGACGGCGCGCTGACCTTCGCCGTGTCCGACGACGGCGCGGGCTACGACAGCGCGCGCACGCCGATGGGGTCGGGCCTGCGGAACATGGCCGACCGGCTCACCGCGCTCGGCGGCCGGCTCGAGGTGCGGTCCGCGCCGGGCGCGGGCACCACCGTCACCGGCCAGCTCCCGGTCGCGGCGCCGGCCGCGGAACCCGCGATTGCCGCCGGCGTGTCTCTTCTTAGCCGCTAGCCGTCCGCTAGCCGGCCGAGAAGAGGCGCTCCAGTTCCTCCTCGACGTCCTCCGTGGTGACGAAGAACAGCTCGTCGCCCGGCTGCAGCGGGTCTTCAGGCTGCGGCACCAGCACCCGGCCCTCGCGCAGGATCGCCACCAGCGCCGAGTCGGC
>DATBBI010000015.1:0-2555 GCA_036271115.1 Trebonia sp. | reverse complement strand
CCCTTCGTGATTTGGGCTATCGCCTACATGCTGGGCCCCGGGTTCGCGTTCGGGGTCGGGACCGCGGTCTCCCCGTCCGGCTCTGCGCTCGGCGCGGTGCCCGCGTTTCCGCTGCTCGCCGCCCTGCCGGTCGGCCCGAAGGCCGCGTTCCCGCCGTGGCTCGGCTTCTTCGTGCTCGTCATGCCGTACCTGGCCGGCGCGCTGGCCGGCCTCATGACGATACGCATCGCGCCGACGCCGGTGCTCGAGGCGGCGCCGCTGTGGGGGCTGCTCACCGGCACGCTGACGGGCGTGGTCATCGGGTTCGGCGCCAAGTTCTCCGGCGGCCCGCTCGGCTCCGGGCGGCTCGCCACGGTAGGGCCCGCCGGCGCGGAGGTGGGCCTGGTCGCGGTCCTCGAAGTCGGCGTCACCGCCGCGCTGGTGGCCGGCGCCGCCAACTGGCTGATACTGCGGCATCACATCCGGCGGCTCGCCGCCGCCTCGGCGGCGGACCCGGAACTGACCGAGCACCTCGCCGCCGGGCCGCGTGCCGCCGCGGCGCCCGCGGCGGCGGCGCCTGGCCAGCAGGTCCGCGGCACCGGCCCGCTGCCCGTGCTCATCGTCGACGAGACCGACGACGCCCACCACATCTACTACGACCCCTGGGCCGCCGACCGGGACAGCGACTCCACTTAGGAGCAGAAACCTACGCAGAAACGCTGATAACAGCAAGAAAAGTGTAGGGTTCTGCTCCAAAGTCGCCGTCGAGGGTCGCGGGCGAGGTGCCCGTAGTCACCGGTGAGGTGGTCGTCAGCCGCCGAGGATGCGCATCTCGCCGTTGACCGAGTGGTCGAACTGCTGCTGGCACGCCTGCTGCGTGCTGGCCGTGTTGGCGCCGTTCAGGCAGTTGGCGTACTGCGTGAGCTGCGGCCAGAACATCGCGTAGCCGACTAGCAGGAACCCGCTGAAGATGAAGCCGGCCGCGCCGACGATGACGGCGAGCGTCGCGCCGCGGGGACGGCCAGTGCCGCCGCGGCGCGCCCGGGACCTGACCCGCAGCGCCACCCAGAGCGCGATGACGGCGATCACCAGGGCCACCGCGGCGACGTAGACGCCGCGCCGCAGGTTGCCGATCAGCATGAGGGACAACAGGCTCAGGACCGCGAGCGCCAGCGCGGCCCAGGCACGTTGCTGCAACGCGGGGTCGACCGGTGGCTGCGGCGGTCGTAGCGGTCGCCCGCCAGGCGAATACCGCGCCGGCGGCTGCTGATCGGTAAGTTTGGCCATGTCGGATCCCATTGTGCCGTACCGGTTACTGTGGCTGCCATGGAAGCGAGGCTGGTCGTCCTCGTCTCGGGGGAGGGCACGAACCTGCAGGCGCTGATCGACGCGTGCGCGGACCCGGCGTACGGCGCGGCCGTGGTCGCCGTCGGCTCCGACAGGGAAGGCATCGGCGCGCTGAAGCGTGCGGACCGGGCGAACATCCCCGCCTTCACCCTCAAGGTCGGTGACTTCGGCACGCGGGAGCAATGGGACGAGGCGCTCGCGGCCCGGTGCGCGGAGTACCAGCCGGACCTGATCGTCTGCGCGGGGTTCATGAAGCTCGTCGGCGCCGCGTTCCTCGCCCGCTTCCGAGGCCGCTGCCTGAACACGCACCCTGCCTTGCTACCGTCGTTCCCTGGCATGCACGGCGTGCGCGACGCCCTGGACTACGGGGTCAAGGTGACCGGCTGCACGGTGTTCCTGGTTGACGAGGGCGTCGACCAGGGTCCGGTAATAGCACAGGCGGCCGTGCCGGTGGATGATGACGACGATGTAGAGACGCTGCACGAGCGCATCAAGGTCGCCGAGCGCGCGCTGCTCGTCGCCACGGTCGGCAGGATGGCCCGCGACGGCTGGACACTGACTGGCAGCAGGAAAGTGAGGATCGGCAGTTGACTCAGATCCCGATCAGGCGGGCGCTGATCAGCGTCTACGACAAGACCGGTCTAGCCGACCTGGCTAGAGCCCTGCAGGAGGCCGGAACCGAAATAATCTCCACAGGTTCCACCGCGAAGGCGATTGAGCAGGCCGGCGTCCCTGTCACCAAGGTGGAAGACCTCACCGGCTTCCCCGAATGCCTCGACGGCCGCGTGAAGACGCTGCACCCGAAGGTGCACGCGGGCCTGCTCGCCGACATGACCAGCCCCGCTCACGAGCAGCAGCTCAAGGACCTTGGGATAGCGCCGTTCCAGCTGCTCGTCTCGAACCTGTACCCGTTCGAGGAGACGATGGCATCGGGCGCGAAGGACGCCGAGGTCATCGAGCAGATCGACATCGGCGGCCCCGCCATGGTCCGCGCCGCGGCCAAGAACCACGCCAGCGTCGCGGTGGTGACCAGTCCTATCCAGTACGCCGAGACGCGGCACGCGATCGCCGCGGGCGGCTTCACCGAAGAGGAGCGCCGCCGCCTCGCGGCCGCGGCGTTCGCGCACACGGCGACCTACGACGCCGCGGTCGCGTCCTGGTTCGCGTCCGCGTACGCCCCCGACGAAACCGCGAGGGAGACAGGCTGGCCCGATGTCACCGCCGCGGTG
>DATBBI010000014.1:0-3078 GCA_036271115.1 Trebonia sp. | reverse complement strand
CACCGCCGACATCCAGGGCCAGGACCAGCCCAACAGCTGGCTGGTCGCCTTCGACCCGTCCAAGGACGTCGCGGTCGGCACCCTGGTCGTCAACGCCGGGTACGGCGCCCAGTTCGCCGGCCCTGAGGCGGCCGCGTTCCTGAGCAACTACTCGGGCGGCTAATCGTACTTGGCCAGGTCGAGGACGATGGTCATCATGACGGTCAGGACGCGGGCCGGGCCCGGCACCGGGTCGGCGAATTTCACCGTGTAGTTGTCGGCGGACGTCAGCACTTCCTTCAGCCCGGCCCACGTCTTGCGTACGCTGGCGATCGGCGCGCCTTCGGCGCCGGTGACGGCGAAGTTCTTGACCGCCAGGTCCCCGACAGCCTCACCGACCACCTCGCCGCTGCCGTCGACCAGGGTGTACTGCCGCCTGGTGCCGCCGATGCGGATCCGGCCCATGGGTTTGCCGTCCGGGTCGGTGAGGTCCGCGGCCCAGTCGGCGTTGCGCTTGATCAGCGTCAGGACCGGCTCGCCGGACATCGTGCGCACCCCCAGCGCCCGCGTGGTGGGCAGCTCCCGGGTGAGGGCCCGCATAAACGACCGGCCTGCTTCCTCCGACGCGGTGGCCAGCAGATGCCGCCCGGTGTCGAAGATCTCATACTTCGCCTGGCCGGGGATCAGCCTGCCCGGCTGCCGGATCCGGAGCTCACGGAAGTCGAAGGGGTCGTCCACACCGACCGACTGTACTCCCGCGATTACGCCGTGGGGGTCTCGTCGAGGACGATCAGCGGCAGCGGGCCGGCCAGCTGATCCGGCGCGGCCGGCGTGTAGGCGAAGTTCTTCGCCCGGGCGCCGCCGTCGACCACCAGGTCGATGCCGGTGATCAGCCGCGCGTAGTCGGAGCACAGCCAGGCCACCGCGTGCCCGATATCGGTCGGCGTGCCCGTGGTCCCCATCGGCACCATCGGGTTGCGGGGACCCTCGAATCGCGCGGGCTTGCGCCATTCATCGGTGCCCTCGGGAGCGCCGAGGCCGCCGGACGCGCCGGGGCGCAGCCCGAACGGGGTCCGGCCCTCCCGCTGCCACTGAGCGAGGAGCTCGGGGTTGTCCGGGTTCGGGGCGGTGGGTGTGAAGCTGTTGACCCGGATCCCGTAGGGAGCGAGGTCCATCGCGACGGCCCGGACGAAGTTGTTCACGCCGCCCTTGTGGAACGCGTACGCGCAGACGCCCGCGCTGCCGTTCCAGCCGTTGGACGAGGAGATGCAGACGATCGAGCCCTTGATGCCGCGCTGGGCCATCGCCCGTGCGACGTGCTTGGTGTTGAGGAAGTTGCCCATCGCGGAGACCAGCACCGCCCGCTGGAACGCCTCGGCCGTCTCGTCGAGCACGCCGCGGCCGCCGAGCAGCGCGGCGTTGTTCACCAGGATGTCGATCCGGCCCCACCGCTCCAGCACGCTGCCGATGTACCCCTGAACCGATGCCTCGTCCGTCACGTCGCCGGGCGCGGGCATCGCCTCGCCGCCGTTCCGCTCGATCCTGGCGATGCAGGCGTCGATCGACTCCTTCGACACGTCGTTGACGGCGACCTTCGCGCCGTACCTGGCGAGCGCGAGCGCGATGCCGCTCCCGATGTTCGGACCGCATCCGGTGACGAGCGCGACCTTGCCTTCGAGTGAGATCTCCACCGTGAGTAGCTCCATTCCTCGGATCGCCTGGCCGGACCTTGCCGATTATGTTGCGAGGCGCGCGGGGTGACAATCGGCCGCGAGCACAGATTCGCCGCACGACAGTGCCAACCGGCCCCAGCGGGACGCCGCGGCGCCCGCGTCACCGGCCCGTACCGCCCCGGTTGGCGTCAACCGCGCCGCAGGTGCCTGCCCGCGGCCTCCCGTACCGCGTCGGTGAGCGTCGTCAGCCGCGGGGAGTCGAGCCGCCAGCGCTGCCAGAACAGCGGCACGTCGAGCACGTCGCCCGACAGTCGCACGAGCTCGCCAGCCGCGAGGCCAGCGCGCGCCTGCAGCTCGGGAAGCATGCCCCAGCCGAGACCGATGCGGACGGCCTCGAGGAAGTCGGCCGAGGTCGGGATCTGGTGGACGACGGGCGGCGGCTGCGGCACGCCGCGGCGGCGCAGCATGTCCCGCTGCAGGTCGTCCTTGGCGCCGAAGACCACCGTCGGCATCACAGCCCAGTCAGGCGCGCGCCCGTGCCGCCAGCGGCCGGCGAACGCCGCGGCGGCCGCGGGCACGTAGTGCAGCGCGCCAAGCGGCTCGGCGGAGCACCCCTGCACCGCCTCTGGATCGCTCGTCACCGCGGCGAGCACGTCGCCGCTGCGCAGCAGCCGCTGCGAGTAGGCCTGGTCCTCCACCTGCAGCCTGATGGCGGTGCCGTCCCACCCCGCCGCCGTCGCGAGCACGTCGCGGAACCAGGTGGTCAGGGAGTCGGCGTTGACCGCCACCGGCAGCTCGACGGTGGCCACCGCGCCGAGCGCCGCGCTCGCCTCGTCGTACAGCAGCCGCGTCTGCCTGCCGAGCCGCACCAGCCGCTCGCCGTGCGGTGTCGGCCGGCAGGGCGCGCCCCGGCTGACCAGCACCTGGCCCGCCATCGCCTCCAGCGCGCGGATCCGCTGGCTGACCGCGCTCGGGGTGATGTGCAGCTCCCTGGCGGCCGCCTCGAAGCTCCCGTGCTCGGCGATGGCGACCAGCGCGTCTAGCTGGCCCGGATTGAGGTCCATGCAACTAGTTAAGCACAGCTAATTGATCAGTAGAAACATTTGTTTGCCTTCACACCGGCCGGCCACTTAGCGTCGAAGCTGTGACCAACGCTTCTCTTGACGGGCTGCTGACCGGACTGTCCCTGATCGTCGTGATCGGCGCGCAGAACGCCTACCTGCTGCGCCAGGGACTGCGCCGGATGCGCGTCGGCGTGATCGTCGCGATATGCACGCTGTCCGACCTCGCGCTCATCGCCGCCGGGGTGAGCGGGATCGGCGCCGTGGTGCAGCACGCGGGGTGGGCGTTGGTGGTCGTGCGGTGGTTCGGGGTCGCGTTCCTCGCGTGGTACGGGCTGTCCTCGGCATGGCGCGCCCGGCGCGGG
>DATBBI010000013.1:0-6070 GCA_036271115.1 Trebonia sp. | reverse complement strand
CAGGATGGCCCTGCTGCCGCCGCTCGGCCACTGCACGGCCGCGCTGAGCCTGGAGGTCAGCGGGCCGGTCCAGCAGGTGACGGCGAACCTCCCGGTGCGCTGGTAGCGGCGGCCCGGCCAGCTGGAGGACCCTGAGAACGTGGACGCCGAGACGTATCTGCGGAACCTCGCGGAGTCGGAACTGCGCCGGTACCGCGGTGGCGGCCCGGAGAGCATGCTGGATGCCACGGGACGGATGCGAGCGGTGGCGGCAGCGTTCGCGAGGACCGGAGTGCTCGAGCCCGGCGTCGCGGACGCCGTAGTCGACGAGCTGACGACCGCGCTGGTAATCCGGTCACCCGGCGATCCGCGGGTGCGTCATTTCGCGCGGGTGCGACACGTGCGCCAGAGCCCCCGGGGCGCCAGTATTCCGCCCGGGCCCCTCACGGTCTCGGTCACGCCTGCCGGTGCCCTGCTCCAGCTGCGCGACGGCACGACCGACATGGACGTTTACCTGTTCGCGGCCATCAGCACGCCAGGGCTGGCGTGCTTGAGCGCGGGCGTCCTCAGCCTCCCCAAGGGCTCGCTGCCCCCCAGGAGCGAGCAGCGGCAAGGCCTGCCCTCGCCATCGCCGCCGCGCCTGCTCTCCGGCTGGGCGCTGCAGGGAGTACCCGGCGACCTGCGCGCGGTGGACGAAACCGGGCGCTCCTACGACCTCGTCTTCAACGGCGGAAGCGACGGCACCTGGTCAACCGGCCAGTTCAACCTGATGGCAAACCCGCGGCGCCAGCCGCCGGGCGCCGCGCAGAACTGGACGTGCCTGGATGTCGGCAATGAGGAGCACTCCGTCCGTATCGACCTGACCGCCAGTTCCCCCTCGGCCGAGGTAACCGCGACGCCGAACGGTCTCCGCGCTGGCGAGCAGTTCCTGCGGATCCGCACCGAGGCCGTGTTCGGGAGCGGGTACCACGACATCGGCACCGACCTGCCGGCGCTCGCCGCCACGGTGCCCGCACTGCGGGCTGTCGGCCTGCTGCCGGAAGACAGCGCGTCCGCACGGCTGATCGCCGCGCTCTGCCGCCGCTACGCGGTTACCAGGGAAGACGTCACCGACCCGCCAGCCGAGCTGCCCGTCCGCTGGGCCGACCTCCTGACCGGAGGCCAGTACAGCGCCGGGCGGGAAGCCATAGGGACAGACCCGCCGCCCGAGGCGGCGAGCCTGTCCGTGAGGTTCCCTGAGACCGACGGGCTGACGATCGTGCTGTCCGGGTTGCTTACCAGGGGGCAGCGCACCACCATGACCGGCGTGTTCTTCGGCCTGATCGAGGACGGTTATCCCGAGGGACCGTGCATCTGGCTGCGGGACGGCGCAGGCCGGTGGCACGTCGCCAAGATAGGCAGCTGGAGCAGCGGCGGCGTCAATGTGTTCGCGGCCGAGGTCGTTCCCCCGCTGCCGCCGTCCCCCGCTGCCGTCGACATCCTGGTCATCAGCCGCACCGCGGACATGCGCGCCTCCGCCCCGCTTACCTGGTGGACACCATGAACTGGTACGACTCGCTGCCGGCCGCGGACACCCAGGTGCCGTGCGGGTCCGGCTCGCACACCGTGCGCTGGGAAGCGGGGCAGCTGACGCTGCCGTCGCACCCGGACGCGGAGGCCGAGCTTGTGCTCGCCGCGCTCGGCGGGGACAAGCCCGCCTGCGTGGCGGTCGCCGAGACCTGGGCCAGGCACACCGCCGACCTCGGGGTCCTCGCCACCGGGCCGCGATGCGTCGCGGACCAGGTGAGCGTCAGCCGGGAGGAGATCGAGCAGCAGCGCACCGGCCTGGCGCCGATCCTGAGCTCAGGGGTCTCAAGGGTCTCAGGGGTGTCGGTGGCGCGGTCCGGGGCAGGGCCCAGGCCGGCAACCCGGCCGGGCCTGGGCAGCCACCTGGCATCGGCACTGGGGTCGGGCATGGCGGAAACCCTGCGCCGCCAGCAGCACCGGCTCGAGCTGCTCGAACTGCTCGCACTCGGCGCCGCCCTCCAGTTCCGGCTGAGCGGAGCGGTGTGCGCGGCCTGGGCGGGACCGGACAGGGCGGACGAGCGGGCCAGCCGCCGCCCCGAGCTCGCCGCCGCGCTGACCGGCCGGTTCGCCCCCGCGGCGGAGGAGTGGCTGGGCATCGACCCGGACGCGGTGACCGTCACCCCGCACGAGGGCCCGGGCTGGGGCTCGGTTGAGCAGACCGGGCAGGGCGAGGCCCGCCGGCTGCGCGCGACGCTCCCGGTCGGCTGGCTAGCCGACGTCTGGGCCTGCGGCCTGGCCGTGGTCGCCGGCCATCTGGTCGTGGCCGTCGAAGAGCCCGGCCACCCGCGCGCGAGGGTCCTGGCCCTCCCAGCCCCCGGCTCGGAGCCAGTCCCCATCGAGGTCCACGCCACCGCCTCGGGCTCAGCGGACCTCCCGGCGTGGGAGATAACCCGCTAGTCACACCAGCCTCCCCCGTTAGCTTTGTTGGCGTGGCGACCACTTTTGGCGCCTCTAGACCCCCGAATGTGGTCATGGCGCCAACAAAGGCACCCTGGGCGTCCAGATGGACATCTACCGTTGGCCACACCAGCCCCTCTCGTTCACTTTGCGCATGAAATGACCACTTTCGAGGTTGAGTGACCGGTCACATCTGGTCATATCGTGCGCAAAGTAGTTCCTAGGTATCCGGAGCGACGTAACCCGTGATGACTGCGGGACCGGTGGGACATGCTGGACGATGGTCCGCCCCGACCAACGTGGTCGATGTCCCATCGACCACCAAAGAGTGTCGACGATGTCACATCGACCACGTTCGGGATCGCGTGGCGGGGGCGGGCGACGGGCTCACGGTTGAGCAGAATGGGGGCGTGGGCGATGCGGAGCTCGTAACCCGGCTGGGGCAGGCAGGCGTCGGACGCGGAGACCTAGTGGGGCTCGCTGTGGCGCCCGACGGGACCGCCGCGGTGGCCGTCGGCGAGGTTGTGAGCGGAGCCGGGGCGGCGGTCAGCGGTGAGGCCGCGGGTGGGGCTGGAGCACTAGCGGCGGGCTGGGTGGGCGCCGTTCGCGAGTTGGGCGTCGCGGATGACGAGGTCCGGCCGCGGTGGGCGACCTGGTCGCAGGAGGACGCGCAGCGGCTGGTCGCGCAGGGCGTCCGGCTCGCGACGTGCTGGGATGTCGCGGCGGTGCACCGGCTGCTGTTCGGCGGATGGCGGGCAGACCCAGGCTTCGCCTGGGCGCATGTGCGCGGGCTGCCGCTCGACGGAGTGCCCGCGCCGGGACCAGCCGCGGCCGCGGGCATGGCTGACCTGTTCGACGCGGCACGGGAGGAAGAGCTCACGCCGGCGCAGACGGAAACGCCCGAGCCGGCGGCCGGCGCCGGGCCGATCGGGGCGGATGGGTACCTGCGGCTTGACTGGACCCGTGGCGGCTGGGCCGAGTCGCCCGAGCGGCTGGTGGCCTGGGCGCGGCTCGTCATGCAGGCGGCGGAGCTACAGCGGGCCGCTCTCGAAGCCGGAGCAGGCGAACCCGGCGGCGGAGCGGCCCGACCCGACGGCGGAGCGGCCGGCCCCAGCGGCCAGGTGCGCCGACGCAGCGGTAGAGGAGGCCGAGGCCCTGGCGAAGTGTCCAATGCCGGCGGGCAAGCGGGCCGCGACGCGGGTGGAGCGGGTACGGGCTGGGCGGTCGCGACCGTGCGGGCTGAGTCGACTGTCGAGTTGCTGTGCGCCGAGCTGTCCGCCGATGGGCTGCCGATGGACCGGGACGCCGCGGAGCAGGTGCTCGCCGGGTTCATCGGGCCGCGGCCGCGCGGGGATGCCGAGGCGGCGGCGATGCGCGCGGCGCGGGATGGCGCGGTGCTGCGGCACGCGCCCGCCGGGGTGACCGCCGACCTGCGCAGCCCGGTGCAGGTACGGTCGCTGCTTGCGGCCGCAGGCGTGGAGGTGCCCGATACGCGGGCGTGGCGGCTCGAGGAGTTCAAGGACACCTCGCCGCTCGTCGCCGCGCTGCTCGAGTGGCGCAAGGCGGAACGGATCGCCACCACGTACGGCTACGGCTGGCTGGACGAGAGCCTCGGTCCCGACGGGCGGCTGCGCGGCGCGTGGACCGGGTCCGACGGCGCCGCGGGGCGGATGACGGCGTCCAACGGGCTGCACAACATGCCCGCGGCCATCCGCCGGGCGGTCATCGCGGCCCAAGGGCACCTGTTCGTGCGGGCCGACCTCGGGCAGATCGAGCCGCGGGTGCTCGCGGCGGTGTCCGGCGACCCCGCGCTTGCCCTTGCGACGCAGGCCGACGACATGTACCTGCCCGTCGCGGCGGAACTCGGAGTCGACAGGCCCACCGCCAAAGTCGCGATGATCGCCGCGATGTACGGCCAGACCACCGGGCATGGCGGCGTCGCGGGCCGCCGGATGCGTGCCGCCTACCCCGTCGCGATGGGCTACCTCGACTCGGCCGACCGCGCCGCCAGGGCCGGACGGGACCTGCGCACCTACGGCGGCCGGCTGGTCCGCATGTCGGGCGGCATCGCGTCGCCGGCCCGCACGGCCGCGCGCGGCCGGTACGGCCGCAACGCGCTGGTCCAGGGGGCGGCGGCGGAACTGTTCAAGATGTGGGCGGTCACGGTGCGGGCCCGGGGTCCAGCGCTTGGCGCGCGAATCGTGTTGTGCCTGCATGACGAGCTGCTCGTGCACGTCGCCGAGGAGCACGCGGACGCGGCGGCGGCGCTGGTGGGCGACTGCCTCGCGGAGACCGCGCGCCGCTGGGCGCCGCGCGGCGGCGTGCGGTTCATCGCGGAGACCAGCGTCGTCCGCTGCTGGGCCGACGCGAAGTAGCTGGCGGACCTGCGCACGGGCACGGCGGACACGCTGGTAGCGTGGCGGGCAGACAACCCGGGCGAATAGGGGGCTCACGTTGCCGCGGTACCGCAGAGTTGTGGTCAAGCTCAGCGGTGAGGCCCTTGCCGGGCCCGCCGGAACGGGGGCTGACCCCGCGAGCCTCGCACGCGTCGCCGACGAGGTGCTGTCCGTGCACGAGCTCGGCGTCCAGGTGGCCGTCGTCGTCGGCGGCGGCAACTACTTCCGCGGCAGGATGGCCGACGGCTGGGGCATCAGCCGGGCCGAGGCGGACAACATCGGGATGCTCGGCACGGTGATGAACGCGCTCATGCTGCGCGGCGCGCTCACCGCGCGCACCGACGCGGACATCCGCGTGATGACCGCGGTGCCGATCCACAGCGTCGCCGAGCCGTTCATCAGGCTCCGTGCGGTGCACCACCTCGAGCGCGGCATGATCGTCGTGCTGGCCGGCGGCATCGGCCAGCCGTACGTCACCACGGACTACCCCGCGGTGCAGCGGGCCCTCGAGCTGGACGCCGACGCGCTGCTCGTCGCCAAGCACGGCGTGGACGGCGTGTACGACGCCGACCCCAAGCACCACCCGGACGCCAAGCGGTACACCTCCCTCACCTACGACGAGGCCCTCGCGGCCGGGGTCCGCATCATGGACACCAGCGCGTTCGTCCTCGCCAACGAGCAGTCGCTGACCATGCACGTGTTCGACGTCGGCGCGGAAGGCGTGATGCGCGGCATCTGCGAGGGCCTCGAACTCGGCACGAGGATCACCGCGAAGGGCTGACCCGCTGCCGGGCAGGCCGCACACTGGAGACATGAGCACGCTGCTGCAAGCGGGAGACGGAAACGTCGCCGCGGAGGCGCTCGGGGTAGCGGTCGCGGCCCGGGTACCCGTCCTGCTCTGGGGCGCCCCAGGCACCGGAAAGACATCGGCCATCCGCGCGATGGCCGAGGCCATGGGCCTGCCATGCGAGACGGTCATCGCGTCGATCAGGGAGCCGTCCGACTTCGCCGGCCTGCCGGTGGTCACCGGGGACGTGGTCCGCTTCGCGCCGCCGCTGTGGGCGACCAGGCTCGCCGAGGCCGGCACCGGCGTGCTGTTCCTCGACGAGCTGTCCACCGCGCCGCCCGCCGTCCAGGCCGCGCTGCTGCGGGTGGTGCTGGAACGGACCGTCGGCGACCTGACGCTGCCTGAGGACGTAGCCGTCGTTGCCGCCGCGAACCCGCCCGAGCAG
>DATBBI010000012.1:0-8651 GCA_036271115.1 Trebonia sp. | reverse complement strand
ATGCAGGCAAGCTCCTGAGACAGCAGTAAGGATCGAGGCCAAGCCGTGGATTCCCCGACGAAGACCGAGCCGCCGTTCGTGCCGCTGCGGCACACCGGCTGGGCGACGCACCGCACCCCGCTGTGGGTATTCGCCGCCGTCATCGTGATCATTGGCGGCGTGGTGCTGGTGTCGCTGTCGCACAAGCCGTCCACGGCCCAGCGGGCCGGCGACCTGTCCGGGTACCTCAAGGACGTGAACGCGGGCATCGAGTCGTGCGCCGGCGGCACGCGGGACTCGATGACGGCCTTCAACAAGGTGCAGGCCGGCGACAAGGCCGACCTGTCCACCGCCCTCGGCATCCTCGCCTACAACGCGCAGAACTGTTCCCCGGCCAACAACGAGTCGCTGTCGGACTTCGCCACCTACCAGGTGACAGAGTCGCTGGCCCAGTTCCCGCTCGACAAGGCCGACAACGACGTCATCACCTGGGCGTTCCCCGACGCTATGAACGTCCAGCAGGACATGATCGCGGTGCTGAAGGCCGGCACGCCCGCGCAGCGCGCCACGGCCCAGGCGACGCTGACCGCGGCGCTGGCGACGATGGACGCGCAGCGGACCGCGATCTACGGCATCTGGCGCACCGCGGAGAAGTCCGTAGGCAGCAGCGCCGCGCTGCCCTACCTGCCTGCCTGAGCGCCGGGCGCGCTCAGTCACGAAGGCATACCGGGCGGCCACCCGGAGTTGAGACTAAGGTGCGGCGGAGATCAGCGTCTCTTCTCAATCCTGAGCGCGCCCTCAGCTCGCATTCAGGTTGGGCACGCTTACTAGAGGGCAGGGGAAACGCGGCCGCGCGGCCGCGGCGAGAAGGTACGACGTACGCTGTTCACGGGTGAAGGCGAGATTATGCAGGACAACGACAGCGGTAGCGAACAGCAGGGCAGCTGGCAGCCACCGGAGTACGTCAGCCCGTGGTCAGAGGCGTCCGGCGGCGGCGCGGCCAGCGATGCCGAGAACGCGTCGAACGATACGATCGCGTTCGGCCCCGGCGACCAGGCAGGGCACGCCGAGTCACCGGCCCCCGGAGCGTCCGGGGCACCCACTCAGCCGCACTACGGCCAGCCCGGGTACGGCCAGCCGGGATACGGGCAGCCTGGGTACGGCCAGCAAGGCTACGGCCACGCGGCGTACGGGCAGCCGGGCTACGGCGGACCCGGCTACGCGGCCTACGGCCAGCCCGGGTACGGCGAGCAGGGCTATAACCAGCCTCCGCAGGGCGGGTACGGCGCCTGGGGCGGCGGTCCCGGATGGGGCGGCTACGGGAGCCCGCCACCGCCGCCTCCCGGGTCGCGGTTCGGCCGTGTCCTCGCCTACGTGGCCGTCGCCGCGCTCGCAGCCGGCGTGGGCGCCGGCGCCGCGATCGCGCTGAACCACTCGTCTGACCCCTCCTCCCCGGTGGCCAACGGCAGCCAGCAGAACCCCTTCAGGAACGGCGGAAACAACTTCGGGCAGGCGCCGAACAACGGGCAGGCGCCGGGCAACCAGAACGGGACCGGCAGCGGCGGTACCAACAGCGGCACCGGCTCGCTGAACGCGCAGGCGCTGGCGGCCAAGGTGGATCCGGCCATCGTCGACATCACCTCGCAGCTCAAGTACAACAACGCCACCGCCGAAGGCACTGGCATCGTCATCTCGCCCAGCGGCCTGGTGCTGACCAACAATCACGTCATCGACGAGGCGACCAGCGTGTCCGCCACGCTGGTGGTGTCAGGCAAGACGTACACCGCGAAGGTCCTCGGCTACGACTCCACCGACGACGTGGCGCTGCTGCAGTTGCAGGGCGCATCGGGCCTGAAGACCGCGAGCCTCGGCGACTCCAGCAAGGTCAAGGTCGGCCAGGCGGTTCTCGCCCTGGGCAACGCCGGCGGCCGCGGCGGCCTCCCGTCCACCGCGCAGGGCACGGTGCAGGGCCTGAACCGCACCATCCAGGCCAGCGACAACGGCGCCAACACGCAAGAGACGCTGCACGGCATGATCGAGACCAACGCGCCGATCCAGGAGGGCGACTCAGGCGGGCCGCTCGTCAACTCGTCGGCCCAGGTCATCGGCATGGACACCGCGGCCAACACCTCGGGCTTCGCCCCTGACCAGTCGGAGGCCACCGCGGGCTTCGCGATCCCGATCAACCACGCGATCTCGATTACCAACCAGATCGCGGCCGGGCAGGCCAGCTCGACGGTGCACATCGGCCTCGGCGGCTTCCTCGGCGTCACGGCCGCGGCCGCGAGCGACCCGAGCGGCTGCCAGGGCAACGGCGGCGGCGGGTTCGGCGGCGGGTTCGGCGGCTCCACCCCGCCGGTCAGCTCAGGCGCGCTGATCTGCCAGGTGTACCCGGGCACCCCCGCCCAGGCGGGCGGCCTGACCAGCGGCGACGTGATCACCTCGGTCAACGGGCAGACGGTCGCCTCGTCGGACGCGCTGACCAGCCTGATGGCGGGCGACCACCCCGGCGACCAGCTGTCCATCAGCTACGTGGACGCCAACGGCGCCAGGCACCAGACCAGCGTCACCCTGTCCGAGATGGCGAAGTAAGGGCTAGCACCTACCCGCCTAGCCAGGCGCGGAGCCGGGACTCGCACTCGGCGATCGCGGCTACCTCCACGTACTCGCCAGGGGTATGCGCGAGTTCGGGGATGCCAGGGCCGTAGTTGACCGCGGGGATGCCGAGCTCGGCGAACCTGGCCACGTCCGTCCAGCCGAGCTTGGCGCGCGGCGCGCCGCCCACCGCCGCGACGAAGGCCGCGGCCGCGGGGAACGACAGCCCCGGCCTGGCGCCGCCGGCCACGTCGAGCAGCGACACGTCCCACGCGGAAAACACGGACCGGATGTACGCCTCCGCCTCCGCGCCGCTCCGGTCGGGCGCGAACCGGTAGTTCACCGTCACCGTGCAGGAGTCGGGCACCACGTTCCCCGCGACGCCGCCGCTGACCTCGACCGCGTTCAGCCCCTCGTGGTACTCCAGCCCGTCGATGACAGGCCTGCGCGCCTCCCACGACCGCAGCACCTCCAGGATCGCGGCCGCCTCGTGGATCGCGTTCCGCCCCATCCAGGAGCGGGCGGTGTGCGCCCGCACGCCGGTCGCCGTCACCGCCGCGCGCAGTGTGCCCTGGCAGCCGCCCTCGACCGCCCCGCCGCTCGGCTCGAGCAGCACCGCGAAGTCGCCGGCCAGCAGCTCAGGAGCCGACCGGGACAGCTTGAACAGCCCGTTCCTCGCGACGTCGACCTCTTCGCATTCGTAGAACACGTAGGTCATGTCGCGGGACGGCGCGTTCGGCCGCGATCCGGTGAGCCCGGCGGCAAGGCGCAGCTGCACGGCCACCCCCGACTTCATGTCGGATGTGCCGCAGCCAGTCAGGCGCGTACGTTCCGGATCAAAGGACGACGGGACATTTCCCGCAAGCGGCACGGTGTCGATATGACCAGCCAGCACCACTCGTTCCTGACGCCCGAATGACGTGCGGGCGACGAGCGTGTTGCCGAAGCGGGCCGTCGTCAGGTGCGGCAGCGGCGCCAGGGCCCGCTCGATCGCGTCGGACAGCGGCTTCTCCTCGCCACTGACGGAGGCGATGTCGGTGAGCGCGGCCGTCAGCGTCGCGCCGTCGGCGTCCAGGTTGAGCTCGTGGTCCATGAGGTCACACGCTAACAGCGGCCTGGCGGCCCCAGCGCCCTCGCGCGGGCTCTTACTGCTCACGCAGCTCTTGAAGCTCCTGAGTGTCACGGGTCGACCCGGCCCGCTGCGAGATCGACCGGGCGGCACCGCGCAGCGCGCTGACGATCACCGCGACGGACGGCCGCGCAACGCTCGCCGTGCGAGCTACCGCGAACACGTCCCTGGCCAGGTCGAGCCCGGCCGGCAGTTCCCTGACCACCAGCCGCCGCTCGTAAGCGCCGACGGCGAGCCTGGGCATGATCGCGATGCCCAGGCCGCGGGCGACCAGGTTCGCGACCGTGCCGAGCCCCTCGAACTCCGACGGTACCGGCGGGGTCAGCCCGACGGCGGCGAGCAGCCGGTCGGTCGCCTGCCTGGACGGCTCGCCGGACGGCGCCGCCAGCCACGGCTCGTTGCGCAGCGCCCGCAGGTCGACCGGCAGGTCGGGGTTGGCGGCCGGGTGGTCGCGGGCGACCACGAGTACGAGGGGGTCGCGGACCAGGTGGTAGTAGCTGAGCACGCCCTGGCCGTGGTCGGCACCAGCGCCGTCGCCATCGCCTTCCATGCCGGCGTGGTCCGGCGGGGATGGACTGGTAACGAGAGCCGAGAGCCGACCGGTCCAGTCGTCGACGATCGCCACCTCGACCTCGCCGGAGCGGACCAGCTGCAGGCCCTCGGCCGGGTCGGCCTCCCGCAGCAGCAGCGACAGCTTGGGGTGGGCCCGCAGCGAGCGGGCGAGCGCGGGCGCGAATGCGACCGCGGCGGACGGGAACGCGGTCACCACAACTCGCCCTGACGGCTGAGCGGCCTGCGCCGACAGGTCGGACTCGGCTTCCTCGACCATGGCGAGGATCCGTTCCGCGTGCACGGCCAGCCTGCGGCCGGCGGCGGTCAGCCCGGCGCTGCGCGCTGTCCTGTCGAGCAGCGGCGTGCCCGCCTCCCGTTCCAGGACCGCTAGCTGCTGAGATACCGCCGAGGGCGTGTAGCCGAGCGCCTCAGCGGTCCGCGCGATGCTGCCCCGGGCGGCGAATTCGTGCAGCATACGGAGCCTGCGGATATCAAGCATTAACAAATCTTAACCTCTCCCCAAGGCATCGGCGCTTGTACTAACGCTCAATGCGGGGAAGTGTTGACCAGGTACTCGTCACAAACTAGTCGTTGCCGCAGCTAGGAGTGCCAGTCTTCATGGCCGTCACCGCGCCACTGCCGGTCCTCACCATAGACCAACAGGAAGCACCAACCGTAAACCCAATCGTGGGTGTTTCCGCCACCCTGGCCGCGAACGAGGCGCTCGCGGAGCGACGGCGCCGCGGCGAGCGGGTGCTGCCGCTGGCGTTCGGCGAGGCGGGCGTGCCGGTCGCGCCGGTGCTGCGGCAGGCGCTCGCCACCGCCAGCTCCCAGAACGGGTACGGGCCGGTCGCCGGCTCCGCCGACCTGCGCGCGGCCGTCGCCGGGTACTGGACGCGGCGCGGGCTGCCGACCGCGCCAGGCGACGTGGTGTGCGGGCCGGGGAGCAAGGCGCTGCTGTTCGGGCTGCTGCTGGGGTTGCACGGGGTGGACGTGGCGATCCCCCGGCCGAGCTGGGTCAGCTACGCCGCGCAGGCGGCGCTGACCGGAGTCCGGCCGGTGCACGTGCCGATCGCGGACGTGGCAGGCGGCGTACCCGACCCGGACCTGCTGTCAGGCGCGGTGACCACGGCCCGCCGCGCCGGGCGCCGGATCGGCGCGGTCATCGTCACGCTGCCCGACAATCCGACTGGAACGCTGGCGGGCCCGGACAGCGTTCGCCGGCTGTGCGCCGTCGCGGAGCGGCACGACCTGCTCATCATCTCCGACGAGATCTACCGCGACCTGACGCACGACCTCGCGGCGCCGTTCCTCAGTCCGGCGGAGGTGGCACCGGAGCGGACCGTGATCACCGCGGGCCTGTCCAAGAACCTGGCGCTCGGCGGCTGGCGGCTCGGCGTCGCGCGGCTGCCCGACGGCGCCCATCGGCTGCGGACCGTGCGGGACCGCCTGGTGGGCGCCTGCAGCGAGATCTGGTCGGCGCCGGCCGCGCCGGTGCAGGCCGCCGCCGCGGTCGCCTTCAGCGAGCCGTCCACGGTGACCGAGCGGATCGCGCGCTCCCGGCGGCTGCACGGCGCCGTCGCCCGCGCGGTCGCGTCGCTGCTGACCGAGGCCGGCGTGGCCACGGCGCCGCCCGCCGGCGCGTTCTACCTGTACCCGGACTTCGGCGCGCACCGCGGGGCGCTGCGCCAGCGCGGCGTCACCACGTCCGCGGACCTGGCGGCGCTGCTGCTGCGTGACTACGGCATCGGGACGCTGCCTGGCGGCGAGTTCGGCGACCCGGCGCTGGCGCTCCGGCTGCGGATCGCGACCTCGCGACTGTACGGGGAGGCCGCCTGGCAGCAGGAGGCGGCGCTCGCCGCCGACGACCCGGTCGCGCTGCCGTGGATCGCCGACGCCCTGGAATGGCTCCGGCAGGCACTGACCGAGGTCACGGCTTAGCTCGCGGCCGCCCAGGCGCTCGTGCCCGCCAGCGCGAGCATGATCACGGCGGCGACTCGCGTCAGCCACTTGACCGGGATGAACTTCAGCAGCCGCCAGCCCACCAGGACCGCCGCCCCGGCGGCCACCCACAGCGCCAGAGTCGCGCCGATACCGACCGCGAGCGGGTCGTGGTAGCGGGCGGCGAGACTGATGGTCAGGAGCTGCGTCAGGTCACCGAACTCGGCGAGGAACACCACCGCGAACGACGTCGCCGCCACCGGCCAGAACCCGTTCCGCAGGCCGTCCCTGCCGATGTCGTCCTCATCGTCCTTATCGTCACCGCTGCCATGCCGCCAGAGCAGCACCGCCCCGACCAGGAACGCGGCGGCTGCCAGCGCCTCCACCAAACGGTGCGGCAGCAGGCTGAGCAACCCGCCGGCCGCGACCGCCAGCGCCACCTGGGCCGTGAACGCGGCGGCGGCGCCGGCGAACACGTACCACGGCCGGTACCTGCTGCTCAGGATCAGGCAGGCCAGCACGGTCTTGTCGGGGAGTTCGGCGGGCAGCACGGCCAGGAAGCTGGTCAGTGCCACGGTGAGGCTCATCCGGGGGTGCTCCATATGTCGGGCCGGGCCGGCTTCCGCCGGGCGAACCCGGGACCTCCGGCACGGCAGCATGCTGCTAGGCCGAAGGTCTCACTCAGGTCGTCACTGCCATCAGGGCGGTGACGGCTCCCGGATACCGGGCCCGCTCGCTCGCCCGCTGGCGAACGGTGGACCGCGATTGTCGGCACCCGGCGTCGGAGCTACTCCCCTTCGCGGGCTTATGGTAGCCCACGCGAGACTCGGTGGCATCCGTCGCGGTCGGGGAAATGGGGGTCGCGGCCCCCGTGCGCGATCCCCGCTACCGCTCCCCCCGGACACCGAGGCCCTCCGGTAGCACGGAGAAGAGCGGCCGCCCGCAAGGTGCCTGCGCCCGGCCGCTCTGATGTCCCTCCGCAAGGACATGTTTCTCCGCGAGCACGACTGTAGGCGACCGCGCCAGCAGGTAAACCCTCTGGTGATGGATTCAGCGCGATCGTGTCAGGAAAATCGGATGGTGCCGAGGAAGGTCATGTCGCGGATGGCGATCTTCCGGTACCTGGTCGCGATGACGCCCTCTTTGCGGAGATCGCCGAGCACCCGCTCGGTGGTCGACACCGCGACCCCGGCCAGCTCGCCCAGTTCCGACTGGGTGAGGGTCAGCGGGATCACCACCGCGCCGTCCGCGGCCTGCTCCCCGTAATCCTCCGCCAGCTCATACAGCACTTGGGCGACCCGTTCCCTGGCGCCCCAGGTGCGCTCGGCCGCGTGCCGCTCCGTCGCGGCCCGCATCTTGGCGACCAGAGACTTGGTGATGGTGGTCTGCGCCGCGGGATACCGCTGGCCGAACTCGGTGAACCGGGCCCGGCTGATCCTGATCGCGGAGACCGCGCCGACCGCGCGGGCCGTGGCGGTGCGCGGTTCGCCGTCGAGCACGGCGAACTCGCCGATGAGGTCGCCGCGGGACCGGACGGCCAGCATCGTCTCGGTACCGGACTCGGCGGCGACAGTCACCTTGACCATGCCGTCGGTCAGCACGAAGAGCCCGTCGCCGGGATCACCCTGGAGCACCAGGATGCCGTCGTCGGGGAACTTGACCGGGCTGCCCGCGGCGAGCAGCGCGATGCGCTCAGGTTCGGTCAGCTGGGCGACCAGGCTGAGCGGCGGCCAGCTGACACGGTCGGGCGGGGCGGCGGCTCTGTGCGGCGGCGGCGTGGAGGGCGGAGATAGCGGAAGAGACACGTCAGTATTTTGCCAGGTCTGCGCAAGCGGTAGCGGACACTACTGAATCCGTTGTCGAATCAAGCTATTTCAGTCTATCTGAGCCTTTCCGGGGAAGAGGGCTACCCATTACCCTTTCACGTAAGGGGACATGGGGTGGGGGAAATGACAGACGGCGTGGCCGCCGAGCCCCGGGGGCAAGGCTACGGGCGTAAACTCCGAATAGGTTTCGTCTTGGATGTCGCCGGCTACGGCACGCGTTCGGCGCTGGCGCAGAACGATGTGCAGCGGCGGCTCCCGCTCCTCGTGGTTGATTCGATCGCCGAATGCGGGCTGGACCTGCGCAGTGTCGACCACGAGTGGACCGGAGACGGCATCAACATTGTGATGCCCGCCGACGTCGATCCGACCGTGGTGTTGCCCGTGCTCATCCGTTCGCTGGCCGCGAACCTCGGCGCGAATAACGTGCGGAGCGTCGACCGTATCCGGCTGCGGATGGCGGTTGGCGTCGGCCTGGTCGAGCAGAGCGTGGCCGGTTTTGGCGGCCCAATGATCGTGGACACGAACCGTTTGGTCGGCAGCGCGCCACTGCGCGCCGCATTGGCCGCCTATCCCAGCGCCGATCTCGCCGTCGCGATATCGGATCAGGTGTACGCCACAGTAATCAGGCC
>DATBBI010000011.1:0-12384 GCA_036271115.1 Trebonia sp. | reverse complement strand
CAGGAGCAGAAGGAGAAGTTCCTCGTGCCGCTGGTCAACGCCGAGCGGCGGATCTGCTTCTCGATGACCGAGCGCGCGGCCGGCTCGGACGCGACGGGCATGCGCACCACCGCGGTGCGGGACGGCGACTCCTGGGTGCTCAACGGCGAGAAGTGGTTCAGCAGCAGCGCCAGCATCTCTGACTACGCGCTGATCATGGCGCGCACCGATCCCGACGCGCCCCGGCACCGGCAGTTCACCACGTTCCTGGCCGAGCTGCCCGACCCCGGCTACCAGATCGTCCGCGACATCCCCACCCTGCACGACGCCGTCGAGCCGCGCTTCGGTGACGAGGTGACCAGCGGGCACGCCGAGGTCCGCATCAAGGACCTGCGGATCCCGAACGCCAACGTGGTCGGCGGGGTCGGCGGCGGGTTCGCGATGGGCCAGCACCGGCTCGGCTACGGCCGCCTCCGGCACGGCATGTGGAGCATCGCCAAGGCGCAGCGAGCGCTGGACATGGCCGCCGCCCACGCCCTCGAGCGGCAGACGTTCGGCAAGCCGCTGGCCGACCGGCAGGGCGTCCAGTGGATGCTCGCCGACTGCGCCCGCGACCTGTACATCGCCCGGCTGATGGTGCTGCACATCGCCTATAAGATGGAGCACGGCCTGGACATCGGCCAGGAGAACTCGATCGCCAAGAACTTCATCGCGGACATGCTGTCGAAGGTCGTGGACACCGCGCTGCAGCTGCACGGCTCGCTCGGCTACACCTTCGACACCCCGCTGGCCGCCTGGTACGCCGAGGTACGCATGCAGCACCTGGTGGACGGCCCCGACGAGGTGCACCGGTGGAAGATCGGCCGCAACGTGCTCACCGCGCAGCGCAAGCACGGGACCACGGCCCCGGCGGCCGGCGGAGACCTGTTCTAGCGCCCGGGAGCGGGATTCCCCGGCTGTCAGGGCTTGTTGGTGTTGCCGGCGTCGACGGGGAGGGCGACGCCGGTGATGTACCGCGCTTCGTCCGAGGCCAGGAACAGCACGGCGTTGGAGATCTCGCGGGGCGTGACGACGGGAACGGGCCCGTACGGCGCGTCCGGGCCGGCGTCGAGGTCAGGCAGCATGTTGAGCCCGTTCAGCTGCATGCGCGGGTCGGCCGCGAACAGCGGCCCGGCGGCGGCACCGCCGCCGATGCCCATCCCCTCGCTCGACACGCCCGTCGGGTGGACGCTGTTGACCCGGATCCCGTGGATCGCCAGCTCGTTGGAGAACGCGCGCGTCAGCCCGACGACGCCGTGCTTGGCCGCCACGTAGTGCGCGTAGCCGATCTGTCCCCGGATCCCGGCCGCGGAGCTGGTGAGGATGTACGAGCCGCCGCGCCGGGCCTCGACCATCGCCGGCGCGGTCGCCTGGATCGTGTTCCACACGCCCTTGAGGCAGGTATCGACGATGAGGTCATACGTCGCTTCAGGGATGTCCAGCGAGCTGGCGTGGAAGGTGATCAGGCCGGCGTTGGCGCAGACGACGTCGATGTGCCCGAACCCGGCCAGGCCGGCGTCGGCCGCCGCCCGGAGGGCAGCGAGATCGCGGACATCGGCGACCGCGGTGACGCAGCGGTGGCCGGTCTTCTCGACCAGCGACTTGGTCTCCTCGAGGTCCGCCACGGTGGCCGCGGCGTACTGCGGGTGCGCGGCGGCGTCGTAGGGCGCGGCCAGGTCGACCGCGACGATGTCGGCGCCTTCCTCGGCGAGCCGGACCGCGTGGGAACGGCCCTGGCCGAAGCCGGCTCCGGTGATGAACGCAACCTTGCCTGTAACCCGGCCCATGATCGCCATCCTTCCGATGAGTTCGCCATAACAGGTCTTGCCCGAACAGCACCGCGAGCAGCGAGCGATCGACCAGCTCGACGTAGAGCCCGGACGGCGCCCGGTGCATCACGATCGGCGCCGGCGCGTCCGGTTCGCCGGTTCCGACCCGGGCGGCAAGCGGCAGGCCACGCCCGGCCAGCGCCGCGGACATGGCCGGGACGTCGTCGCACCAGTACCCGAGGTGGTGGGCGCTGCCTGGCCGCTGTCGAGCACGACCGGCTGTTCCGACTCGCCTTGCACGCCCCAGGTGAGCCCGAGATGTTCGGACATCTCGGCCTTTGCCTTCTCCAGGTCGTGCACCACGATCCCGGTGTGATATAGGTCCGCGTGGTCAGGAAACAGGGTCGCCACGGGGCATCTCTCCTTCTGCCCGTCTCTCTTCTCGGCGCTATCGCCGGTTATCCGCCTCGGCCAGCTGGGCCGCCTCCACTGGCTCAGCACGACGATTGACCGGCTCCCCGCCGGCTACATCCGCCATCCCCGGGCCGGTGGCTACCCAAGAACGGGTGTAATCGTCATGTCCAGTGGCCCCGACGCCGAGTCTGCTGCTCACTGCGGGGGTCGCGCGACGCATTGAGCAAGGAAGAGGTGCTCCCCAAGCAGATTCATGAGATCCAACTGGGTCTGCAGGTAATCGATGTGCTTCTCCTCATCCGCCATGATCGTTTCAAGCAAGACGGCGCTGGTCGTGTCCTGCCGCTCGCGGCATAGCTTGATGCCTGGCCGAAGACGCTCAACCACTTCCATCTCAATGGCGAGGTCGCTATCGAGCTGCTCCCGCACCGTCTGCCCGATGCGCACCGAGAACAGCCGCTGGTAGTTCGGCAGGCCGTCGAGTAGCAAAATTCGGTCTGTGAGGTACTCGGCGTGCCGCATCTCATCGAAAGACTCAGCTCGCGTATGCGCGGCTAGCTCAGTGAAGCCCCAGCTGTCCTGCATCTTGGAGTGCAGGAAGTACTGATTGATTGCGGTTAGTTCACTGGTCAGCTGCTCATTCAGCAGGCTGAGCACCTCAGGATCACCGCGCATCGGACTCCTTCCTGGCCCGGTTCGCTATCCGGATGACGGATAGCGGCCGGATGGATTAAAGAATCAAAGAACATAATAGTATATCTTAGTTAACTGAGCTTCCTGATAGGAGTCCTAGCCGATGTCTCTCGTGCTCGCCGCCGACTACGAGGTGCGAGACTTCAGCCACTGGTGGGACACGGTGACTGGCGGCGCTTCGAAGCTGCCGAGTCTAGGCGTGCACCACCTCGTTTCCTACCGCTCGATCGAGAATGCGCGCCGGGTCTTCGTGACACTCGGTTTGCACGAACGCGGCCCTATTGATGCGATGCTTCGTTCCCCGGCTGTGTTCGACTGGTTCAACGCGGCGGGCGCAGAGGAGATACCGCCGATGTTCGTCGGCCAAGTTGTGGAGAAGCTTGACCTGGAACCAAGGGCCGAGGCTTCCGGGGCCGACGCGGAAGGCGCGGTCATTATTGCTGGCATCGTGTCCGTCGGCAGCCTCGACCAGATGCTCGCGGCAGTGCACGCCGATGCGGGCCAGATGGCAGCGGCAGGGGTGCGGCGCTACTGGACCTACCGGGCCCTAGATGACTCCAACGAGGCGATGATCCTGCATGAGATCGCCACCAGCCATCAGGCAGCGCAGTGGCTTCAGCATCCCGATCCGGCCGCGGCATGGATGTCACAGACTGGCGTTAGCTGCTATCCCCCTTTGTTCGTCGGGCGCTTGCACCAAGTCATCCAGGTATCCACCCAGCCCGCCGCCGGGCCGTAGCTAGCTGTGACACGAGGGATAAAATGTACATTTGCCTGTGCCTGGGTGTCACAAGCGGCGCCGTCCAGCAGGCCATCCAAGACGGCGCCAACTCCACCAAGAAGGTCGCAGCCGCCTGCGGGGCTGGCTCTGTATGCGGGCGCTGCCGGCATACCGTGCGAGTCATGCTGGACGCGGCGGCACCAGAGTCCGACAAACGCCCGGTCGAGCGCATACGCAGGCGGTGGCGCGCATTTTAAGGCCGGACGCCGCCCGGTGCATGACGATCGGCGCCGCCCCGTCCGGCTGCCCAGCGCCGACACGGGCGGCGAGCGGCAGCCCCCGCGCGGCCAGCGCCGCGGACATGGCCGGACGTCGTCGGACCAGTACCCGAGATAGTGGGCACTGCCCGGCCGCGGGACCTCCCGGGAATGGCCTGGACCAAGGGCATCTCTCCTGGCTGCCTTCATGTATGGTGAAATAAGTTAACTAATAAATCAGTTTCGTGTTCAGCTGGAGGAGTCATCGCGGTCGAAGAGATCGTGCTGCGGGCCGGCTCCGTCGAGCTGTCCGGCCTGCTGGCCGAGCCGGCGACGCCGCCGCGGGCGCTCGTCCTGGCGCTGCACGGCGGCGGCATGACCGCCGGCTATTTCCACGGCCGTGCGCATCCCGACCTGTCGCTGCTGCGGCTTGGGCACCGCCTCGGCTTCACCGTCCTGGCGCTCGACCGGCCCGGCTATGGCCGGTCGAGCTCGTTCCTGCCCCGGGGACAGCTGCTCAGTGAGCAGGCCGACACGGTGTACGGCGCGCTCGACGACTTCGCGGCCCGGCACGCCACCGGCGCTGGGGTCTTCGTCGTCGGGCACTCCTACGGCCTGAAGCTGGGCCTGTTCCTGGCCGCGACCCGCGCGGCAAGGAACTGCTCGGCCTGGACGGCTCCGGCTCGGCGTACCGGTACCAGCCCGCGCTGGACCCCGGCGCGGCCGAGACGGAACTGACCGCCGACGGCAGCGTGGCCAGCTACGCGTCGCGCAGCCCGCGGGAGCTGTTCTGGGGCAGCGAGTCGCTGTACCCGCCGGGCACGTTCACGCGGGGAACGCGGCCGATCGCGGCCGTCCCTGAGATTGAGTCCGACGAGTCGGCCCGGTGGCCGGACCTACTCCCCGGGGTGGCCGCCGAGGTGCGCGTGCCCTTCCAGTTCAGCGTCGCCGAGCACGAGCAGTGGTGGCAGGTGACCGACGCGGACCTGGCCGAATACCAGGCGCTGTTCACCGCGGCTCCGCATTTGGTTGTCCGTCGGCAGCCCGCGGCCGGGCACAACATCAGCCTGGGCTGGGCGGCCCGTTCCTACCACCTGAACGCGCTGGCCTTCGCCGAGCAGTGCCTGCTGCGACGCCGTGGCGACCTGTTCTGAGGCTCAGTCCGCGGCCGGGCCGCGGGCGAAGAACTCGCGCAGCCGGGCCCTGGCGTCGTCCGTCGCGTAGGAAGCGCACCAGGCGTCCAGTTCCAGCGCGCCCGCCTCCGCGCCGGAAAGTCCGTAGCCGGCGTCGATGAGCCGCTTGAGACCGGCCTGTGCGGGCCCGGCGTAAGCGGTGAACGACCGGGCCAGTTCGAGGGCGCGAGCGACTGTTCCGTCCGCGTCGGCCACCTCGTCGACGAGCCCTATCCGCAGCGCTTCGCGCGCGGAGACCGGCAGTCCGCCCAGGTACATCTTCTTCGCCATCGAGGGGCCGATGAGGCGAGGCAGCCGGAACACGCCGCCACCGATGCTGCCGCCCCCCAGCGTGACCTCGGGGGCGCCGAGCTTGGCCCGCTCAGAGGCGACCCGGTAATCGCAGGCCAGCGCCAGTTCGAGCCCGCCGCCGAAGGTAATGCCCGTGATCGCGGCGATCACCATGCACGGCACGGCGGCCAGCGCGTCGAACGTGGCGAGGTACTTGCCGCCGAGTTCCCTGATGTAGGCGGGCTCGGTCACGGCCCGCACGGCGTCGTCCAGTTCGTCGTCACCGATGTCGGTCCGGCCGGCGAAACGCACGCGGTAGGTCTCGGAGATCTCGCCCCCGAGCGCGAACACCTTCGGCCGCCCGGCGAGCACCACGGCGCCAGGCGGGCTGGCCGTCAGCTCGCCGGTGATCGCCAGCAGCTGGGCGAACAGCGGCGTGGTCAGCGCGTTGACGGGCGGGTTGTCGATCGTGATCAGCGCGACCCCGTCCGGTCGCCGCTCGAGCGTGACCAGGCTGGCGTGCTCGGTCACCTCAGCTCCCCTGCTCTTCGCGCTGGATCCGGCGGTGCCCGCGGGTGATGACCTCGTCACGGCGGGCCGCGATTCCCTCCGCGGACCCCCGGCGCCGTGCCGACTCGGCGCGCTCGGCGGCCAGGGCGTCGTCCGTGCCGAGGTTGCCGCGCCGCTGGTAGGCGACACGCAGCTCGGTGAGGAGCGAGGCGTCGACGGCGGCGACAGCCGCCGCCACCTCGCGAGCCCGGGGCAGCAAGTCGTCGTGCGGCAGGACCTCGTTGGCGAGGCCAAGGCGCAGCGCCTCGGCGGCGTCGATGAGCTCGCCGGTGTAGCTCAGCTGCCGGGCGCGGCGGACGCCGACGGCCTGTGCCAGGTACACGGTCATGCCACCGCCGGGAAAGACCCCGACGCGCGCGTGCGTGTCGCCGAAGAACGCGCGCTCGGACGCGAGGATGAAGTCGGCGCCGAGGGCGAGCTCGAAACCCCCGGTGATCGCGGGCCCGTTGACGGCCGCGATCACCGGCTTGCGCACCGCGCGCAGGGCGCTGGCGAACGTGTCGCCGCGATCGCCGGGAGACCGGTCGCCGGGAGACCGGTCGGCCCATCCCAGGTCGGTCAGGTCCATCCCGGCGCAGAACGCCGGATCCGCGCCGGTGAGTACGGCGACCCGGGCGTCCGCGTCGGCGTCGAACGCACGGAGGGCGGCGACGATCTCCGCGTTCAGCTCGCGGTTGATGGCGTTGCGCCGCCCCGGCCGGTTCAGGGTGATCTCGTGCCGGCCCTCCCCCCGCCACACCTCCAGGACGTCCGCCATCACTGTTCCTCGTCGCCCGGGCCGTCCAGGTAGCGGACGCCGTCGATCTCCACGAGCGTTGGCTCGATCGCGGTGATTACGCGGCCCCTGGCCGCCTCCTCCACCGGGCGAGCCCCGATGGCGCGCAGCTGCCGCAGGGTGTGGCGAGTCGGCCGCATCATCTCCATCGTGCCGCCGCGCACGTCCGCCAGCGCCCGCTCGATCGTGACCCACTCGCCGTGGTCGGACTCGGTGGTCAGCACGCCGGCCGACTGGCCGGGTGGAAGCATGGCCACGAAGAACCGGGTGTCGAACCGGCGCGGCTGGAACCGCGGGGTGATCCAGTGCGCCCAGGGGCTCAGCAGGTCGGCGCGCAGCCACAGGCCGCGGGCGCGCAGGAACGCGCCGAACGTGACCTCGTGCGCCTCCACCGACCGCCGGTCGTCCGCCAGGCCGCCGGTCTCTCCGTCGCCCATCGCGACGGCCGCTGTCATCCCGTCCGCCCCGGCCAGCAGCAGGCCGGTCTCCTCGAACATCTCGCGGACCGCGGCGACCACCAGCGCCCGGGCCAGGTCCTCGCGGCACGACAGCCGCTGCGCCCATGTCCGCGGCCCCGGGCCGATCCACGGGACCGGCTCGAAGTCGGAATCCTGGACGCTGCCGCCGGGGAACACGTACTTGCCCGCGGCGAACGCCATCGTGGCCCGGCGGCGGAGGAGGAACGTCTCGCGCCCGGCGGGGCCGTCCCGCAGCACCGCGACGGTCGCCGCGTCCCGCGCCGGGACCGGCTGCCCGTCCCAACGGTCCACCAGCGCGATCTGCTGCGCCGACAGCATGCTGAGCCCGCCCATCACCACAACGCCTTCCCCCAGTCTGGGCCGGCCCGGAGCGCCGCCTTGTCGACCTTGCCGCCCGGATTGCGCGGCAGCGCCTCGGTGCGGACCAGTACGTACTGCGGGACCTTGAAGTCCGCGAGTTCCTCGCGGGCGAGGCGGACCAGGTCCAGCGGCTCCACCGTCTCCCCGGCGCGGGGGACGACGACCGCGCCGACCTTGCTGCCCATCATCGGGTCAGGGACGCCGACGACCGCCACCTCGCCGACGCCCTGGTGGCGGCTCAGCACTCGTTCGACCTCGATGCTGTAGACGTTCTCGCCCCCGCGGTTGATGAGGTCAGTGCGGCGGTCGAGGATCCGTACCCGCCCGGCGGGATCGACGCTCACCAGGTCGCCGGTGTGCAGCCAGCCGTCGCTGATGGCTTCCGCCGTCGCCTCGGGCCGCTGCCAGTAGCCGCTCATCACCTGCGGTCCCCGGACGAGGAGCTGGCCGGTGCCGACGGCGGCCTCAGGGCCGAGCAGCGCGAGTTCCGTGCCGGGGACGGCGGTCCCGACCGAGTCGGCGTGGTCGACGGCGTCCTCGTGCGCGAGGCACGTGACCGAGGGCGCCTCGGTGAGGCCGTAGCCGGGCGCCATCCGCGCGGCGGGAAACGCCTCGAGCAGCCGGCGGACCTGTGCCGGGGGCGTCGGCGCGGCTCCGTAGCTCAGCCGCCGGACACCGGACATGTCGAGGCCGGGGAACTCGGGGTGGCGCAGCGCCTGCCAGTACATCGCGGGGACCCCGTTGAGTACGTCGATGCGCTCGTCGCGGATCGCCCGCAGCCAGGCGCCTGCCTCGAACGCGGGCGCGATGACCGCGGTCCCGCCGCAGGCCAGGGCCGGGATCCACTGCATGCCGCAGGCGAGGATGTGGAACAAGGGCGCGACCACGAGGTTGCGTACGGGCTCGGCGGGACCCAGGCCGAGCACCAGCCGGCACTGCTCGGCGGCCGACAGCAGCGCGCGGTGCGACAGCACGGCGCCCTTGGGGCGGCCAGTCGTCCCGCTGGTGTAGAAGATCGCCGCCGACGCTTCTGAGTCCGGATCGGCTGGGGCCGCGGGCGGCCCGTCGGGCAGCCGTCCGTCCAGCACCGCCGAGGCCCCGCTGTCGCGGACGATGAACTCGACCTCGGCCGGCGTAAGCCGCGTGTTGACCGGGACCGGAATCGCGCCCGCCAGCGTCGCGCCGAGGAACGCCAGGCACCAGTCGGCGCCATTCGGCAGCCGGATCGCCACCCGGTCGCCCGGGCGGACGCCGGCGGCCAGCAGGCCGCCGGCCACGCGGCTGGCGCCGTCCCACAGTCCGGCGTAGCTGAGCCGGCGCGCGGTCCCGAGGTCGGCGATCGCCTCGGTCCGCGGGCTGCGGCGAACCGTGGCGCGCACGAGTGCGGCCAGGTGCGGGGAGATCCCCGTCAGCCGCAGCCCGTCCGGCGTCCGGGTTACCCCGTCGCCGTCGTCCCGGCCGACGGAGCGGACCGGGACCATCGTCTCCGGCGCCGCCTGCTTGTCCCGGCGCCGGCCCGACGTCAAGCCCACATCAGTCGCTGGCCGGGAGGGGCTTGGCTTCCTTCAGGACGAGCGGCTCCCCGCCCAGGGCCAGGGTGCCCTGGCCCGGCTTGGTGACCAGCAGTTCCAGCGTCCCGCTCGCGTCCGTGTAGCGCTTGCCCAGGGCGTTTCCCGTGTCCGCGCCCTCCTTGAGCGACAGGCCGGCGGCCGGGGTCTCCTTCAGGTCAATGACCGGGTGACCGCCGCACGTGAGATCGGCCTCGCCGGGCAGCGGGCGGACGACGATGATCTCGGTCTGGCAGACCTGGCTGCGGTACCTGGCACCGATCTTGAGCTGCATGGGTCAAGTCACATCCTTTCCGGTGTTTGGACAGCCGCCGGGGAAGACAGGTCCGCGACGATCTCCCGTCGCAGCAGCTTTCCCGTGGGCGTATAGGGCAGCGAGTCCCGGATGACGACATCGTCCGGGGTGCGCGAGCCGCGAAGCCGGGCCCGGACGAAGGCGCGGATCTCGTCGGCGTCCGCCGTGGCGCCCTCGAGCGGGACGACCACCGCGACGATCCGTTCGCCCCACTCCTCGTCCGGCATCCCGACCACGGCGGCGTCCCGGAGAGCGGGATGCCGGATCAGCACATCCTCGATCTCGGCCGGGGCGATGTTCTCGCCGCCGCGGATGATCGTGTCGTCCGTGCGGCCCTCGATGAACAGGTAGCCGCCAGAGTCGACGCGGGCGCGGTCACGGGTCGGGAACCAGCCGTCGGCGTCAAGCACCGAGCCGATGCCTTCGTAGACGCCAGACACCTGCGGACCGCGCACCCAGAGCTCCCCCATCTCGCCGCCGGCCACCGGCCGGTCGTCGTCGCCGCGGACCTCGACGTCGATGCCGGGCACCGGGCGTCCTGCCGACGTCAGCCGCGCCCGCACCTCAGGATCGTGGCTGCCGAGCGCCTCGCGGTGATCCTCAGGGGACAGCACCGCGATCGTCGAGCTGGTTTCGGTCAGGCCGTACGCGTTGACGAAACCCGCCGCGGGAAACAGCCGCAGCGCCCGTTCCAGCACCGTCGCCGGCATCCGCGCCCCGCCGTAGGCGATCGAGCGCAACGTGGGGATCTGCGCCGGCTTCTCCCCCAGCTCGTCGACGATGCGGGCCAGCATCGTCGGCACCACCATCGCGCCCGTGACCCGCTCCCGCGCGACAATGTCCAGCCACGCGGCGGGGTCGAAATTCGGCAGGTACACCATCCGGCGGCCCGCGTACAGGTTCGTCAGCGCGCTGCCGATCGCGGCGACGTGGTAGGGCGGCACGCTGACGAGCACCGCCTCGCCTGGGTCCGCCGAGGCGAACTCGACCGTGCCGATCACGTAGCTGACCAGGTTCTCGTGGCGGAGCACGACCCCCTTCGGGCGCCCGGTCGTGCCGCTGGTGAACAGCAGCACCGCGCAGTCCTCGTCGGCCACGTCGATCGCCGGCACCTCTGGCGCCTCGCGGGCGGCCGACAGCCACGCGCCGGCGGTCATCACCAGGTCGTGGCCGCCCACCGCGTGCTCGAACGCCTCGTCCACGACGACCAGCGGGCGGTCCAGCCTGGCCAGCAGCTCGGCCAGGCCGTCGGTGCTCAGCCGGTAGTTCAGCGGGCTGAACGGCACGCCCGCGACCGCGGAGGCGATGAGCAGGGAGGGGAACGCCGGTCCGTTCAGACCGATGAAAGCGACGCTGCCAGCGGTACTCGCGCGGATCACCCCGGCCCCGCCCGCCACCGTGCGCCGCAGCGACTCGTAGCCCATGCCATCGGCCTCGCGGCCGAGCGCGGTGCGGCTGTCGTACGCCGACGCGGCCATGTCGAGCAGCATGGCGATGCTCATCTGAAACCCCGGGACGAATCGGTGCTGGCAGGCCTGGTTCCTATGATGCCGTCCCCCTCGAGCTGAGCGATCTCCCCGGCGCTCAGGCCGAGCAGCGCGGACAGGATGTCCTCGTTGTGCTCGCCGAGCATCGGGGAGTGCCTCCGGTTGTGCACCGCCGGGCCGGCGGCCAGCCGTGCGGGGTACGCCTGGGCGGTGTAGTGGCCCAGGACAGGGTGGCTGACGTCCTCCCAGAACCGTCGCTCGGTCAGCTGCGGAATGGCGGCCTGCTCGCCCTGGCGGAGCACCGCGGCGGCGGGGACGCCGGCGGCGCATAGCGACTCGGCGATCGCGCCGCTGTCGCGGGTGGCGCACCAGACGGCCAGGTGCCCGTCTATCTCGTCGTGCGCCGCGCGACGGCCTGCCGCGGTGGCGTACGACGGGTCGCGGGCCCAGGACGGGTCGCCGAGGACCTGGCGCAGCGCGTCCCACTGCTGGTCGGCGGCGACCGAGATCAGCACCCACCGGTCCTGCTGCCCGTCGGGCAGCGGGTCGGCGGTGCGGTAGACGCCCTGCGGCGCCGCCCGCGGAGAGCGGTCGCCGTCGCGGTTCAGCAGGTTGCCGTACGCGCTGTACTCGATCACCTGCTCTGCCGCGACGTTGAGGGCGCCGAACACCATCGGGCTTTCGATGCGCATGCCCTTGCCAGTCCGCCGCCGGTATTCCAGCGCCAGCAGCAAGGCGATCGTGCCGTGCGTGCCCGCCAGCGGGTCCATCGGGCCGTTGGGGATCTGCGGCGCGGTGTCGGGGTAGCCGGTGAGCCAGGACAGCCCGGAGGCCATCTCCATCGTCTGGGTGTAGCCGCCGCGGTCCCGCAGCGGGCCGGACAGCCCGAAGGCCGGCGCGCGGACCATGATCAGGTCCGGGTTCACCATGACCAGTTCGTCGTAGTCGAGGCCCCAGGCTTCCATCACCCGCGGGCTGTAGTTCTCGACGACGACGTCGCACTCGGCCACCAGCCGCTGGGCGAGTTCGCGGCCCCGCGGCGAGCCGAGGTTCAGCGTCAGGTCGCGCTTGTTGGTGTTCGGCCCCTGGTAGAGCGGCGCCCACTCCCACCAGTGGTCCTTGGTCATCGGGCGGACCGACTGGAACCGGATGCCGTCAGGCCGCTGGATGGACTCGACGTGGATCACGTCGGCGCCGTACATGGCCAGGACGTGCGAGACGATCGGCCCGGCCCAGTTCATCGTGAAATCGGCCACCCGCAGCCCGGCGAACGGGAGCGTTTCCGGCGTGTCCCGCTGGCTGCCGCCGGTGGCCGCCCGCGCCTGCAGGTCGCGGGCGCGGACCGCCGCGGTGTGCTCGCCGAGCAGCGGAGGCGGCCCGGCCGGGCGGCGCTCCGCGCCGCCGGACAGGGTGTAGGGGACGTCGGGCTGGGTGAAGCCAGCGCGGGGATTGCTGACGAAAGCGTTGCGCTTGACGAAGTGCTCGTAGGACGTGACGGTGGCGCCGTTGGTGACC
>DATBBI010000010.1:0-4639 GCA_036271115.1 Trebonia sp. | reverse complement strand
CACCCGGTGCACATGAACTCGGGGCAGTCGCCGCCGTCCGCGTCCGGGCAGTCAGCAGGATGGATCTGCTCGAAAGGCTCGTCGCCACCACATCCGGGACAATTTCCAAGCGGCTGGCTCATCGCTGCGTCCCTTTCGCGTCGACCCGAGATGGCGAGACTCGTCCCGATCTTGGCATGTACGACGGCGTTTCCGGGGGATATCGGGCGGCGTGTCGCCGGGCTGGGGGGCGCGCAGGGGGGGCGCCGGGCCGCGCGGGGCCCGGCGGCCTGTGAGAAAATCCCGTGGTGACCCAGCCCCAGACCACCTCGCCTTTCATCCGCGCCTGCCGGGGTGAGCCGGTGCCGTACACCCCGGTCTGGTTCATGCGCCAGGCGGGCCGCTCGCTGCCTGAGTACCGCCGGGTCCGCGAGGGCGTCCCGATGCTGGAATCATGCACCCGCCCCGAGCTGATCACGGAGATCACCCTGCAGCCGCTGCGCCGGTACGACGTGGACGCGGCGATCCTGTTCAGCGACATCGTGGTCCCGCTGCGCGCGGTGGGCGTGGACGTGGACATCAAGCCCGGCGTCGGCCCTGTGGTCGGCCAGCCGTTCCGCGAGCCCGGTGACGTGTCCCGGCTGCGCCCGCTCGAGCCCGGCGACGTGCCCTACATCACCGCGGCGGTGCGGTCCCTGACCGGCGAGCTCGGCCCGCGGCCGCTGATCGGCTTCGCCGGCGGCCCGTTCACCCTGGCGTCCTACCTGATCGAGGGCGGGCCGTCGAAGAACCACGACCGCACCAAGGCCGTGATGTACGGCGACCCCGAGCTGTGGCACGCGCTGCTCGGGCGGCTCGCCGACATCGCGATCTCGTTCCTGCGGGTGCAGGTCGCGGCCGGCGTGTCGGCCGTGCAGCTGTTCGACTCCTGGGCGGGCGCGGTCAGCCCGGCGGACTACCGGCAGTCGATCATGCCGCACACGTCGCGGATCTTCGCCGCGCTCGCGCCGTCGGGGGTGCCGCGGATCCACTTCGGCGTCGGCACGGGGGAGCTGCTCGGCCTGCTCGGCGAGGCCGGCGCGGATGTAGTCGGCGTGGACTGGCGCGTGCCGCTCGACGAGGCGGCCCGCCGGGTGCGGCCGGGCACGGCGCTGCAGGGCAACCTGGACCCCGCGGTGCTGCTGGCGCCCTGGGATGTCGTGGCGGCGCGGGCCGGCGAGGTGCTGGCCGCGGGCCGGTCCGCGTATGGCCACGTGTTCAACCTGGGCCACGGCGTGCTGCCGGAAACAAACCCGGACACCCTGGCCCGCCTGACGGACCTCGTCCACGAGACCTCAACCCGCCCCCCCGCCTAGCCCGCCCCGCCCCCGGCCCCCGCGGCCCGCCCCCCGGCGCACCCACTCCGCCGCCGCCACGGGCCCGCGCCCCGCCCCCCGCCGGCCCCAAACGGCCCCCACCGCCCCCACAGGCCCCCAACGTGGTCGATGTGACATCGTCCACACTCTTTGGTCGACGATGTCACATCCACTACCAACCGGCGCGTTGACCGCGCGTTGACAGCAGCCCCAGCCGTCACACGGGCCGCGCCGTGAGCGCATCTAGTTCAGACCGCGGGCGATGGTCGAAATCATCGGCCGTGGCGCGATGACTTCGCGCGCCCGCGCCTGGTCCTAACTAGCGAGACCGACACCGCGATCCGCTAGGAGCAGTCATGACGTACTCGCTGATGATCCAGGCCATAGCCGACGCGAACCTCACCGATGCCCGGCGGCGTGCCGACCGCGCGCGGCGTGCCCGCCAGGTGAAGGCGGCGACACGTCACGCTTCGCGCCGCCGGACCAGCCACACGGTGGCGGCGATGAGCAGCGCGCTGACGACGAGCAGCCATGCGCCCTCGGTGAGCTGAAACTGCCAGAACCGCGAGTTCGGCTGGATGGACTGCCACAGCGTGTAGCCATGCTGGGTCAGCCAGTTGGTGAACGCGTCAGGGGACGGCGAGTTCTGCACGCTGGCCGGCAGGTGCTGAGACAGGTTGTTGAGGGCCGACTGGCTGAGCACCTGGCCGTCCGGCGCCTTGACCCACTGGTTCATGACCCAGGCGGAGTTGTCGTTCCAGCCGGCGACGGTCACCGGAGTCGCGTAGTGCGGCCTGATCGCGAGCGCGGTCGCCATGGCGAGCACGATGTAGGCCACGAGCGTGACGGCCATCGCCGGCAGCGTGCGGCGCAACAGGGTGCCGAGGAACGCGGCCAGCGAGTAGGCCAGCAGCGTCCAGGCGGCGAAGGCCACCCCGAGCAGCGCGAAGGCGAGCGGCAGCATCTCGCTGACCTGGTTGTCGGCGAGGAACGGCCAGAAGTACCAGTAGAAGATCGCGGTGAACGCCCCGGTCGCCGCGACCAGGAGCACCGCGGGCAGCACGAGCGTGCTGAGCGCCCACCGGGTCCGGCCGGCGCCCTGCGTCCAGGCGAACCGGAAGGTGCCGCTTTCGAGCTCCCGAGCCAGTAGCGGCGCGCCGGCGAACGCGCCGAGCAGCACCGGGATGGCGAACAGCAGGCTGGAGACGGTCTGCGCGCCGCCGCCCGCGATCACCGGCCCGGCGCCGCCTCCCCAGTAGCTGCGGTAGAACGAGTTGTTCAGCTGCTGGCACCTGAGCGCGGCGGCCGGATGGCAGGCGGCCACCGCGGCGTAGGCGTTGTGCTGGATGACCGCCATGACCACCATGTACACGGCGAACACCCCGAGCAGGACGCCACCGCCGATGAGCAGGCCGCGGCGCTGCCGCAGCGTCACCCACGCGAGTTTGGACCACGGGACGGGACGCCGACCGATGGCCCGCCCCGCGCCAGGAGCAATGGTGCCCGCTGTCATTGACCCGCCTCCGTTCTGGATGATGATGGAACCCCCGCCCGGAGATGACGGAGAGCTATTTCCTCGAGCCCGGCTCCGTGCGTCGCGATCAGTTCCCGCACCGGCCCGGAGACCCGCACCTGGCCGCGGGTGAGCACGACCAGGTAACTCGCTACCCGTTCCAGCTCGGCCAGGACGTGCGAGGACAGCACCACGGAGATCCCGCCGTCTTCGGCCGCCGCGACGACGGAGGCGAGGAAGTCCTCCCTGGCCACCGGGTCGAGCGCGGCCAGCGGCTCGTCGAGCACCAGCAGCGCGGGGCGGCGCGCCAGCGCGATCGTCAGCGCGAGCTGGGCCTTCTGGCCGCCGGACAGCTCGCCGACTTTCTGGCTGAGCGGGATGTCGAGCTGCTTGAGCCGGTCCTCGGCGCGCCCTTGGTCCCAGCGGCGGTTGAGGTTGCGAGCGACGTGGAGCATGTCCCTGACCGGCAGGTTCCGGTACAGCGGCGCGTCCTGGGCGACGAAGCCAATGTGGTCGAGCGCCTCGGGGGAGCCGGGCGGCTCGCTGCCCAGGACGGTGAGCGCGCCCGCCGAGGGCCTGGTCAGGCCAACGGCCATGGTGAGGAGGGTGGTCTTGCCGGCGCCGTTCGGGCCGACGAGGGCGACGAGGTGGCCGCCGGGGATGGTAAGCGTGCAGTCGCGCAGCGCCCACCGGCGGCGGTACCGCTTGCCGAGTTCGCTGGTCTCTATGACGTTCATGACTGGTTACGGTAGAAAGCGGGCCGGTCACGGCGATATACGGCTGAGCGGCGTCCTGCGGTGGACCTAGGTACACCCGCCGTTCCGGTGTCTGGCGCCACTGCGGTCGCGACGGCGGGGCGGCAGACTGGAGGAATGATGAATGGCGTGGCGGCCGGCGCCGCCGAGGCACGCGGGCCGCGGCTCCGCCCGGGGTTCGGCGGACGGCTGCTCGCGCTGGGGCGCGCCGTGGCGCTCTTCTGGCTGCTGCTGGCCGGGGCGGTGCTGCTGGTGCTGCTGGCCGCGCCCTTCATCCTCGCCGCGCTCGGCCTAGGACAGTTCCTCAAGTACCAGCTGAAGCACGGGCTCAGCTTCGACAGCCAGGACATGCGCGACGTGTTTGCCCTCTTGCTCGGGCTGGCTTGCTGCCGGTTCGTGCTGCCCGTCGCGCTGCTGGCGACGCGGCGGCTGGCGATGCTCACCAGGCGGCTGTCGGCGCAGTGGTGCGGGGTGCCCATCGGCGCCGCGTACGCGCCGTTGCCGGTTCTCGCGGGCGCCGGCGGGCGGCCAGGACTGCGACGGCTCGGCTACCAGCAGCGGATGAGCTGGCTGCTCAACGACGTGAGCACCTGGCGGGACATGCTGTGGCTGGTGGTCAGCGTCGTCGCCGGGTGGGTGCTGCTGCTGGCGCCGGTCATGATGGTGGGTTTCGGCGTGGTCGCCTTCCTCGTCCCTGGCACGGCCGCCATCCCGGCGATGGACGGGGTGAGCCGCTGGGTGGCGCCGCCCGGGTTCCCCGGCAACACGCCGTCCGTGCTGCTGGCCATCGGCGTGGCGCTCGTGGCGCTCGGGCTCGGGACCGCCCCGGTGGCGCTGCGCGGCTACGGCGGCCTCGCCAGGCTGGTGCTCACCCCGTCGCGGGAGGCCGACCTGGCGCGGCGGGTCGAGCAGCTGGCGCAGACGCGGCGCGAGACGCTGGACACCGGCGCGGCGGAGCTGCGGCGGATCGAGCGCGACCTGCACGACGGGGCGCAGGCCCGGCTGGTCGCGATGGGCCTGACCCTGGACGCCGCCGG
>DATBBI010000009.1:0-17522 GCA_036271115.1 Trebonia sp. | reverse complement strand
GACCCGGTGGCTGGATCTCGCGGAGCAGCGGCTGGCCGGCACCGGGATCCCGCTCTACGCGATGACCGGCAACGACGACCCGCCGGAACTGCAGGGCCTGCTGCGGGACTCGCCGGTGCTGACCGAGACCGAGGAGGGCCTCATCGACCTCGGCGAGGGCATCACCATGCTCTCCTTCGGCTACTCCAACCCGACGCCGTGGCACACCCCGCGCGAGCTGCCCGATGAGGAGATCCAGCGGCGCGTCGAGAAGAAGGCCGCCGCGCTCGAGCGGCCGGAGCGGGCCGTCTTCAACCTGCACGTCCCGCCCGCCCGCACCGCCATTGACAGGGCCCCGGCCCTGGACGGATCGCTGAAACCCGTGGTCAAGGGCGGCGCCGTGGTGATGGAGTCGGTCGGCTCTGAAGCGGTGCGCCGCGTCCTCGAGGAGTACCAGCCAATGCTCGGGCTGCACGGGCACATCCACGAGTCGCGCGGTGCCGTCCGGCTCGGTTCCACCCTCGCCGTCAACCCCGGCAGCGAGTACGGCGACGGCGTGCTGTGCGGCGCGCTGCTGGAGATCGACGGCAAGCGCGGGGTGCGGCACTACCAGCTGCCCACCGGCTAGCCGCGCGGGCCGGGCCTTCCGGCTAGCCGCGCGACACGGCCTCCAGGCTCTCGCGGACCGCGACGGTCAGCGGGTCCGCGGGCGCCAGCGCCCGCTCGCAGTCGGCCAGCGCGCTCTCCAGCATCTTCCTGGCCTCGTTGATACGGCCCATGGCGTAATAGCCGTGCGCCAGGTTCGCCCGAGCCGCCAGCGTGTCGGGATGATCCGGCCCGAGCACCCGCTGGCAGTCCGCCCTGGTGCGCTCGTACAGCTCCACGGCGCTGGCCATCCGGCCGGCCGAATGGTAGGCGGACGCGAGGTTGCCGCGGGCCCCGATGGTGTCGGGGTCGTCGGGGCCCTGCACCCGCTCCCGGTCGCCCAGTGCCTGCTCGTACAGCGGGATGGCGTCCCGCAGGCGGCGCGCGGAGTGATACGCGGACGCGAGCACGCCCACGGCGTCCATGGTGTCCGGATCGTCAGGCCCGAACGCCCGCTCGGCGCCTTCGAGGGCGCGGCGGCAGTACGTGATGGCGTCCTTGGGTTTGCCCGCGGCCAGGTAGGCGCGCGCCAGGTTCCGCCGGGTGGCCAGCGCCTCCCGGTGATCGGGTCCCTGGCTCCGCTCACGCTCGACCAGCGTGGCCAGTGCCGTCCTGGTCGCGTCCTGGTAGCGCCCGGCGGCCTGGTAGGCGGCCGCCAGGCTGTCCTTGATGGCGAGGACGTCCACGGCGCCGCGGTCGCGCTCCCCGGCGGCGAGCGCCGCCTCGAGGACGGTGATCGCCTCGGCCGGCTGGCCCATGACGAGCAGCGCGTTACCGAACTCGGCCTGGGCGGCGGCCACGCGCGGGTGGTCGGGACCGAGCACTCCGGCCTGGGCGTCAAGGAATCGCTGGTAGAGCACGACCGCCTCGGCGCCGTCTCCGGCGGCCAGCGTGGCGCTCGCCAGCCGCGAACCCGCGAGCAGCGTGTCCGGGTGGGTCGCGCCGAGGACCCGCTCGCTGGTCTCGGCGACCGCCCGCCAGTGCCGGACCGCCGACCGAGTCAGCCGGGCGCTGTCCCGGCTCTGGCCGGCCCGCAGCAGTACCTGGTGCGCTTCGCCTGTCCACAGCACATCGCCCGCCGCCCGGTCCAGGCTGGTCACGCACGCGCGCAGCGAGCACGCCAGCGGGGACTGCTCGGCCCGGTCAGGCCAGCTCTGCAGCAGCGCGGCCGCGGCCGCGAGCGCCGCGCGGTCCCGCATTGAGTCGGGCATGGCCGACCTGACCCCCGCCTGCACGGCGGGATGCACCCGCACCAGCCGTCCGGGCGCCACGGGGCTGCCGGGATCGATGGTCAGCAGGCCGGTCCGCTGCAGGCTGAGCAGGCCGGCGCTGACGCGGCCCGCGCCGGCGCCAGGTCCCGCGATGAACTCGGCTGCCGCGTCGGCGGAAAAGACCGCCTCAGGGATCCCCTGGCAGCCGAGGAGCACCGCGAGCGCGAGGCACAGCTGCGCGCCGCCGCCAGGCGCGAGCTCGTCCGCGCACTCCATCGCCAGCGTCCAGGTGACCGCTTTCGCCGCGGGCTGCTCGCCGCTGGCCTCGGCGATCTGCTCCCGCCGGGTGGCGAATATCTCGCGGTAGTCGCGGCAGTTGACGCCGGAGCTCGCGATCGTGGCGCTGGCCTGGGCCAGCGCGAGCGGATCGCAGCTCAGCTCCTGCACGAGGTCCACCGCGCCGAGCCGCTGGTCGGGGTCGGCGCTGAGCCGGGCCGTGAGATAGGTCAGGGCCTCGTGCGGGCTGAACGGCCCGACGTGGAAGACCAGCGCGTCCGGCGAGGCAGCAACTGCGAGGTCGTCCGCGGCCGTCACCAGCACGTGCCCGGCGGGGCCCGCCGGCCACAGCCCGCCGAGTTCCGCGGGGTCGGTTACGCCGTCGAGCACCACGAGCCACGGCTGCCGGGTGTCCGCCAGCCAGGCGAGGAACCGCGTGGCGGTCGTCTCGGCGTCCTCGGCGGGAACCATCCCTGATCGCTCGAGGGCGGCCTGCCGGTATCCGGAGAGCGCCGAGTCGCGGGACGCGGCGGCGAGCCACACCAGCACGCCGTCGGGGGTCTCCTTCCGCCACGTCTGGGCGAGGTGCACGGCCAGCTGTGTCTTCCCTGTCCCGCCCGGCCAGTCGCGTACCTGGGCCGTCCGCGCGGCCGGGTCGCCCGGGGCACCAGGACCGGTCCCGCCGGGCGCGGTGGTCAGCGCCAGCCACTGCCCGGGCGCGAGACTGTCCAGCGAGCCGGGACCGCTTTGCGGCCGCGGGGTAAAGCAGGCGGCCAGCGCGGGGACCGCCCCGGAAGTGACCGGGGCGCTCGGGGCGCTGGCGGCGCTTGAGCTGGCCGCCGGCCCGCTGCCCGGGGTGGCCGGAAGCCCGGGCGGATTGGCTGAGAACTGACTGCTCAAGGCCTATTTCCCCGTACCTTTTCCAACCCCGTCACCGATACCTCCGCATGTCGCGGTATTGCCGCTAGGGCAACCTTACGGTCTTATGACCTGCCTTAAATGACAATCAGCCGTAAAGGCACGGAGAGGAGAATATGGACAGTTGTTGATGAAGACTCGAACCCCCGGCAAGGCCGGCCCCGCCGGCTGTCTGGGACTGTATGCCGACTGATATAACAGTCCGGCATACCGGGCCTGCGATTCTGTGGTGCTCTAAGAAAATGGACTGCGCATGGCTCAGCTAGCGTCCGACGTTCCACGAGCGGCGAAATCGCAGGAGTGACCATATGGCTGTACCCAGCTTCCCGGATCAGGGACCCCCGCGAGCAGCCAGGTCGATCCGTTTTCAGTTTGCCGTCAGGCTGGCCGTCCCTATTGTCGTTCTTGTCCTGCTGTGGGCCGCGGCCGCGGCCGCCGCGCTCGACGGGGCGCTGGACGGGCTGCCCGGGTTCCGGTCGGCCGCGCCGCACCACCAGGCGGTGCTCGAGTCGTCGGTCATCATCGGCGCCGGGCTGCTCGTGGTGCTCGTCGCGCTGCTGCTGACATGGCTGTTCACCCGCCGGGTCGCGCGCGAACTGACCGGGCTGGCGGCGGGCGCCGCGCGGCTCGCCGGCGAGCAGCAGCCGGACAGCGCGCCACTGGCCGGCGCGGACAGTGCCAGCGCCGAGGTCGAGGCCGTCGCCGCCGCGCTGCTCAGCATGCAGCGCGCGGCCAGCGCGGCGGCCGCTGCCGAGGCGGGCGTGCGCAACGGACTGCGGCAGATCCTCGGGAGCCTCGGCAAGCGGAACCAGTCCCTGCTGCACCGGCAGCTGCGCATCATCGACACGCTCGAGCAGCGAGCCGAGAGCCCGTCGGCGCTCGGCGAGCTGTTCGCGCTCGACCACCTCACCACCCGGATGCGCCGGCACGCCGAGAGCCTGAGCATCATCTCGGGCGCCGCGCCCGCCAGGTCCTGGAGCGGCCCGGTGCCGGTGATCGACGTCATCCGCTCGGCGGTGTCGGAGATCGAGGACTACCGGCGCGTCACCACGGCGACGGACGCCACGGAGACGGTGATCGCCACCGCGGTCACCGACCTGATTCACCTGCTGGCGGAGCTCATCGAGAACGCCACCTTGTTCTCCCCTTCCACCACGCGGGTGGAGGTCAGGGCCGAACGGGTCGCCAACGGCTTCGCCATCGAGGTTGAGGACCGCGGCCTCGGCATGGAACCGGGCCAGCTGGCGGTGATCAACGAACAGCTGGCCGACCCGCCGGACTTCGACGTGGCCGACGCCGACCGGCTCGGGCTGTTCGTCACCGGCAGGCTGGCGGCCAGGCACGCCATCCAGGTGTCCCTCGCCCCGTCCGCCTACCGGGGCATCAAGGCGATCGTCCTGCTGCCGGAAACCATCGTCATCACGCCGCCGGACAGCGGGGACCCGGCCTACGGCGGTTCGCTCCGGCCGAGCCTGCGCTCGTCCGAGGCGCTGTCCCTCGTCGGGACGGCGCGCGCCCGGTCGCTCACGACGGTCGACACGGACGGCGTCCCCGGCGCGGCGGGCGTGACGGACGGGTACGACGAGCCCCCTCACCCGGCGGACGACGACGCGTTCGACGACGCGGGCACGTTCCACGGCCTGCCGCGCCGCGTCCGGCCGGGCGGCGGCCCGTCCGCTCGCGCCGCGGCCGGCGGCGCGCACGCGGCGGCCGGCCATGCGGGCCCCGCGCCCGCGCACGTGCCGCCAGAGGCGCCCGCGCCCGAGCACGCGCGGAACCTGTTCTCGTCGCTGCAGAGCGGCTGGCTGCGCAGCCGGGAGACCGACGACATCCCAGATTCCGGGGCCGGGGACACCGGGGACTACGGCACCTCCACCGCCAGCGGGCCGACCGCCACGTGGCTCGACGACACGGAACACGATGCCACGCCGCGGGGCGGCACGGCACGGGACGACGAGGAGATGTGATGGCTGACGGTGACGCGACTGGCGGCCGGGACCTCGCCTGGCTGCTCGATGACCTGTCGTCGCGGGTCGAGGACTTCAGGAAGGCCGTCATCTTGTCCCGTGACGGCCTGCTCATCGCCTCGTCAAGGGATCTCGAGAGGGAAGACGCCGAGCACCTGTCGGCGGTCGCCGCGGCGATGCAGAGCCTGGCCACCGGTGCCGGCGACCATTTCGACGCCGGGGGAGTGCGGCAGACGATCATCGAGCTCGAGAAGGGCCTGCTGTTCGTCATCGCCGCCGGCGAGGGCAGCTGCCTGGCGGCGCTCTGCCCGCCGAACGCCGACGCCGGCCACGTCGCGTACGAGATGGCGATGCTGGCGAAACGCGCCAGGCCGCACCTGATGTCGCACCCCAGGTTCCCGGCGTCCGGTACCCAGGCGGAGTGATTGAGGTGCCTCCTGACGGCAGGGACGGCAAGTGGGTCCGCCGCGACTTGGGGCCGGTGGTCCGCCCGTACGCGGTGACCGGCGGCCGGACCGAGCCTGCCGACGGCGAGGTGCTCGACCTGGTCGCCGTGGTGGTCGCGGTCGGCAACGACAGCGGGGCAGGCGACGACCCGATCAGGCAGACCCCGGAGCACCGCAAGATCCTCCGCCTGAGCCAGCGGCCGGTGACGGTGGCCGACATCGCCTCCGACACGGCACTGCCGGTAGGCGTGGTCCGCGTGCTGCTCGCCGACCTCATCCTCCAGGATGCGGTGCGGGTGGTGCGGAACAGGCCCGCCGTCCAGCTACCGGGCAACGACGTGCTTAAGGAGATACTCAATGGGCTCCGCGCGCTCTGACGGCACGGACGGCGGCGGCGGCGCTGACGACGTCCCGGTGCTCGCCGCGCACAAGATCCTCATCGCGGGCGGCTTCGGCGCCGGGAAGACGACGCTGGTCGCCGCGATCAGCGAGGTGCGCCCGCTGCTGACCGAGGAACGCCTGTCCAGCGCCGGCGTCGGCCTCGACGACCTGCGCGGCGTCACTGGCAAGACGACGACCACGGTCGCGATGGACTTCGGCCGCATCACGATCAGCGAGCGCCTGCTGCTGTACCTGTTCGGCGTGCCCGGCCAGGAGCGGTTCTGGTTCATGTGGGACGAGCTGGCCTACGGCGCGCTCGGCGCCGTGGTGCTCGCCGACGTCCGCAGGCTCAGGGACTGCTTCCCGTCGGTGAACTACTTCGAGACGCGCAAGCTGCCGTTCGTCGTCGCCATCAACTGCTTCGACGACGCTCCGCGCTACGACCCTGAAGAGGTCCGGGTCGCGCTCGACCTCGACCCGGACGTCCCGGCGCTGCTGTGCGACGCCCGCCAGCTCAGCTCGGTCAAGACCGTGCTGACCACGCTGGTGGAGAGCATCTCGGCGGCGAATCCGAGCCCGCGCCGCATGGTCAGCGCACTGCCGCCGGTGTGACACGATTACAGACGTGGACCTTCTCGCCGACCTCGAGGCACGAAGCCTCGTCCAGGACAGCACCGATCGCGACGCGCTGCGCGCCCGCATCAGCGAAGGTCCGGTCGGCTTGTACTACGGCTGCGACCCAAGCGCGGACAGCCTGCACGTGGGGAACCTCATCGGCCTGCTCGTGCTCAGGCGGTTCGCGGACGCGGGGCACAACGCGATCGCCCTCGCGGGCGGCGCGACCGGCATGATCGGCGACCCGGGCGGCCGGTCCAGGGAACGGAACCTGCTGGACGCCCCGACGCTGACGCGCAACAACGAGCGCATCGCCGCGCAGATCGAGCGCATCTCCCGGGTCCGGCTGGTGAACAACCTGGACTGGACCGGGCCGGTGACGCTGCTCGACTTCCTGCGCGACGTCGGCAAGCACGCGAACGTGAACCAGATGATCTCCCGCGAGTCGGTGAAGGCCCGCCTGGAGAGCGAGAACGGCATCTCGTTCACCGAGTTCAGCTACCAGCTGCTGCAGGCCAACGACTACTGGCACCTGTTCAGGACCTACGGCGTGGAGCTCCAGATCGGCGGCTCCGACCAGTGGGGGAACCTGCTCGCAGGCGTGGACCTGATCAGGCGCGCCGACGGCGGCCACGTGCACGCCTTCACCTGGCCGCTGGTGCTCCGCTCGGACGGCAAGAAGTTCGGCAAGAGCGAGGAGGGCGCGGTATGGCTCGCCGCCGACCGCACCTCGCCTTACCAGTTCTTCCAGTACTGGATGAACGTCCCCGATGCTGATGTGGAGCGGTTCCTGCTGCAGCTCACCCTGCTGCCGGTGGAGGAGTGCCTGAAGGTGGCAGGGGAGCACGCGGCGGCGCCGTTCAGGCGAGAAGGGCAGCGGCGGCTAGCCCGCGAGGTGACCACGCTGGTGCACGGGGAAGAGGCGGCGGAGGCCGCGGAGCAGGCGAGCGCGATCTTGTTCGGCGGGTCGCCGGTCGGCGCGCCGATGCAGGCGTTCAGCTTCCTGGCCACCGAGGTGCCCACCGCCCCGCTCCCGTCGGGCGGCACGGTCGCCACGATGCTGGCCGCCACCCCGCTGGCTTCGTCGCTATCCGACGCGCGACGCACGATCGCGCAGGGCGCTCTCTCCGTCAACGGCCAGCCGGTGCGGGAGGACCGCCCGCTGTCCGAGATCCCCCTGCTGCATGACCGCTGGGCGCTAGTGCGCAAGGGAAAGCGCACGTATCACCTGCTTGACGCGGCCGCCCGCTGACGGTCCGCGCCCGTCTCTTATTATCCAGAACGTAAGCGGCTTCCTCCCACTGCGACCACTGCTCAGACTGGAGGACAACGATGACGTTTGAGAAGACCCCGAGCGGGACCCACGGCCAGCGCATGCCGGGCGTAGGCAGCCCGGTCGCGAAATGGCTCAACAAGCAAATGATCAAGCGGCAGCGCCGCAAGACCAGCGGTGGCGCTGTCCCGGGCCAGAACACGGTGGTGCTGACCACGACCGGCGCCAAGACCGGGCAGCCCCGCGAGACGTTGCTCGGCTCGTTCCCCGACGGCGACAACGCCTGGCTGATCGTCGCCTCGTTCGCCGGCAACGCGAAGAACCCGGCCTGGTACCACAACCTGGCGGCGCACCCGGACCAGGCGCAGATCGAGATCGGCGGCCGGAAGATCAAGGTGACGGCGGGCCAGCTGACCGGCGAGGAACGCGCGGACGCCTGGCAGCGCATCGTGACAGCCAGCCCCCGCTACGCCGGCTACGCGACCAAGACCGACAGGGAAATCCCGATCATCCGCCTCACAGCCGCCGCCTAACGCCCCTAGCGGGCCGCCACCGCCATCAGCTGCCGGCGGTGCCGCAGGGTCCAGCGGCGCGCCCGCGCGGCGGGGGCGGCGACCGTGCGCCAGTGATCGGCGAAACCGGCGTGCCCGGCCGCCGCCGCCTCCGCCACGATCGCGTACGTCCAGTCGTGGTTGGCCACCAGCGCCCTGGCCACCTCGCGGCGCTCGGCCCTGGGCAGGCCGCTGGCCTCGAGGAGGATCCGGAACCTGTCGAGCGCGCGGCCTGCCCGCGCGTCGGTGACGTCCGCCTCGTCCTGCAGCGGCACCAGGGAGCGCGCCGCGGCGGCGAAGTCCCACGCCGCGCCGCCAGGTCCCGCCAGGTCGAAGTCGATCAGCGCGACGGCCCGGCCGTCGCGGAATACCAGGTTGGCCGGGTACACGTCGTTGTGGCTGACCAGCCCGGTGCGGTACCTGGCGGGAACCGGCCGGGGCCAGGAATAGCCGGCCGGGTCGAACGACGCGACGGCGCGATGGTAACGGCGCAGCAGGTCGGCGATGCTGACCAGGGCGGCGTCCGTGAGCACGTCGGCCGGCAGCGGCGGGACGGCGGCCCTGCCCTCGATGTAGGTCAGCGTCTCCGTCGCCGGCCCGGCCGCGAGCACCCGCGGCGCGCCGTCGAAGCCCACGGCGGCCAGGTGGTCGAGCAGCGCGTGGGTGGCGCGCCGGAAGGGCGCGACCGGCCTGACCACGGTGTCGCCGACGCGGACGACCAGGCCCCGGTTGGCCGTGCCGCCGGGGAGCGGCTGGCCGGTCCCGGCGGCGCCGCCGGGACCGCCCAGCCGCGGTCTAGGCGCCAGCGTCGCCGCGCCCAGCGCCGCTGTGTTCAGCGTCGCCGCGTTCAGGCGCGGCGTGGCTGAGCAGGGCTCTGGCGAGGCTTGTGTGCGTGACCAGGCCATGGACTAGTCCTCCTCGGATCGCGGCCCGCACCGCGTCGCTCTTTTCTGGGTCGTAGGCGACGGCAAGGACGAAGGGGATCTTGGCCAGCAGCGAGCCTGGCGTCACGATCATCCGGTTGTCCAGCGGCGTCGTCAGAGGGCTGCCGTCCGCGCCGATGAACACGCCCGCGATTTCCGCGTCGACGCCGAGCGCGGCGAGCGACTCGCGCTCGGCCGGCGTGATCGCGTCGTAGATCGTCGAGAGCCCTGGTGCCCACGCGCCGATGGCCACCACGGCGATGGTCACCTTGGGCACGAGGGCGAACGCCTCGGCGATGTCGCCCTGGCGGCGGATCGCCGCGGCGGCCCGCGCGTCGTCGAGCAGCATCGGCGCGTAGAACACGTGCGCCGGGCCGCCGCCGATGCGCGCCACGCTGCGGACGACTTCGAGCAGATCCCTGCCGTCCGGAGGCGGCACGGCCCCGGTCATCTGCACGATCGGGCAGGGCGGCAGCTGGGTCAGCGCGGCGGCGAGCCCGCTCAGCGTCCGCGACCAGGTCAGGCCGAGTATGTCACCCGGGTTGATCAGGTCCATCAGCACCTGGGCCGCCGCCTCGCCGAGCCGCTGGCGCAGCGCCACCGCGTCGTCGGGGAAGTTGAAGACGAACGCCTGCCGCAGCCCGAAGACGGAGCACAGTTCGGCCGACAGGCCCGCGTCGAGGATGCCGCCGGGCAGGCCGATCTCGATGCGCACCAGCCCGGTCTCCCGCGCGGACTCGAGCAGCCTGGCGACCCGGAACCTGCTGATCCCGAGCCGGTCGGCGATGTCGACCTTGGAGACGCCCTCCAGGTAGAACTGCCGCGCCACCAGCGCGGCCAGCACGACTTCCGACGGCCGATCAGCCGACAAGCCGGCCATGAGTGCCTCCATACATGCGCTCATTTGAGCGTCTTCATCTCATATTGGCAGCTTTTCTTGACATTGCCTAGCCGCGCGTTCACTGTGAGTTCATGGTTCATATGAGCGGACAGCGCTCAAATGAGCATAACGACAGGAGATGGGTCGGCGGCGCGGCGCGCCAGAACGTCCTCACCGCTGTGGAGGTTCATTCATGAGATCGTCTAGCTTCAGGATCCGCAGGCTCGCCGCCGTCGGCGGCGCCGTCGCCGTGGTGGCGGCAGCGGCCGCGTGCTCGAGCAGTGGCTCGAGCGGCAGCGCGAGCGGCGGCAACAACAGCAGTACCGGCACGGTGACGGTCGCGGTGGTGTCCAACCCGCTGATCACCGGCCAGATGATTCCGCTCACCCAGTCCGTGTTCGAAAAGCAGAACCCGGGGATCACCGTCAAGTTCGCCACCTACACGGAAGGCGACCTGCGGGCGGCGATCGAGAAAGACGTGAGCACGCACAGCAACTCGTTCAACGTCGTCATGATCGGTCCTTACGAGGCACCGCTGTTCGCGAAGAACGGCTGGCTCGTCGACTTGTCCAAGCAGTACATCGCCAGCGACGCGTCCTACGACGCGTCGGACCTGCTGCCCCCGGTCGCCAAGGCGCTGTCGTACAAGAGCGACCTGTACGCCGTGCCGTTCTATGGCGAGTCGTCGATGCTCTACTACAACAAGCAGCTGCTGTCCGCCGCGGGGGTCACCATGCCGGCTCACCCGACGTGGACGCAGGTCGCGGCCGCCGCCGCGAAGCTGAACCAGCCGGGCAAAGTCTCGGGGATCTGCCTGCGCGGCCTGGCAGGCTGGGGCGACAACATGGCCGCCCTCGACACGGTCGTCAACACCTTCGGCGGCCAGTGGTTCAACATGGGCTGGCAGCCGCAGCTCACCTCGCCCGCGTTCGAGCAGGCCGCGAACTTCTACGTGAACCTGGTCAAGAACTACGGTGAGCCCGGCGCCTCCAACGACAGCTTCAACCAGCTGCTGACGCTCTACGGCCAGGGCAAGTGCGCGATGTGGTACGACGCCACGGTGGCGGCGACCTCGATCGCCTCTGAGTTCCCGTCCGTCTACGCTCAGACCGGCTACGCCTTCGCGCCGACGGAGAAGACTCAGTCCTCCGGCTGGCTCTGGTCCTGGTCGCTCGGCATCCCGCAGGGCGTGGACAACCAGAGCGCCGCGTGGAAGTTCGTCTCCTGGGCCACCTCGAAGCAGTACGACACCCTGGTCGGGCAGAAGTACGGCTGGTCGGCGGTGCCGCCGGGCACCCGGACCTCGCTGTACAGCAACCCGAACTACACGAAGGCGGCCAGCGCGTTCGCCGGCATCACCCTGCAGTCGATCGACGGCACCGACCCCGAGCACCCGACGGTGAACCCGGTGCCCTACGTCGGCATCCAGTACGTCGACATCCCGCAGTTCGAAACCCTCGGCCTGCAAGTCGGTCAGCAGATCGCCGGCGCGATCGCCGGCACGGAATCGGTGACCCAGGCGCTGCAGAACAGCCAGGGGTACGCCTCGGCCTACAGTCCGTCCGAACTGTCCGGTGGCAGCTGACGGTGAAGGCAGCCAATCAGCCATGACCATCATCGACGATTTGGTCAAGCCCCCCGCGACCGGAATCCGGCCGCGGGGGGTGAGCCGCCGCGAAAGCTGGCAGCGGCGTCTCCCGCTGCTGCCAGCGCTGATCTACACCATCGTCGTCACGCAGATCCCGTTCATCGTCACGCTCTGGTACAGCTTCCAGCACTACTTCTGGAACGAGCCGGGCGGCGCGCACTGGACCGGCGTATCCAACTACAAAGAGGCCTTCACCGATCCCAACTTCCGCAACGCGATAGTCAAGTCCGTGACCATGACAGCCATCGCGGTGATCGTCGCGATGCTGTTCGGGGTCGCGCTCGCCGTGCTGCTCGACAAGAAGTTTTTCGGCCGCGGCCTGGTCCGCACGCTTCTCATCACGCCGTTTCTCGTCATGCCGGCCGCCGCGGCGCTGGTCTGGGCGGGACCGATGCTGGACCCGAACTTCGGGCTGGTCAACTACCTGCTCGAGCCGTTCGGCGTGCATCACGTCGCCTGGCTGAGCACCCACGCCTACGGGTCGGTGGTCCTCGTCATGATCTGGCAGTGGACGCCGTTCATGACCCTGATCGTGCTCGCCGGCCTGCAGGGGCAGGCATCGGACGTCCTTGAGGCGGCCAAGGTCGACGGGGCGGGCGCGTGGGCGACGTTCCGCGAGCTCACCCTCCCGCACCTGCGCCCCTATATCGAGCTGGGGATCCTGCTGGGCTCGATCTACCTGGTGAACGCTTTCGACCAGGTGAGGCTGATGACCAACGGCGGGCCGGGCACCGAGACCACGACGTTGCCCTTCTTCCTGTACCAGAAGGTGAACTACGCCTTCGACGTGGGCGGGGCGGCCGCCGCCGGCGTGGTCACCGTGGTCCTGGTGATCATCGTCGCCAGTTTCGCGCTGCGGATGTTCGCCCGGGTCTTCCAGTTCGAGGAGGCACGATGACGGCGATAACGGCGACGCAGGCAACAAGCCGGACCTCGCGGCGCGCGCGAAACCGCGCCCGCGAGCTCACCGGCAAGGCGGGCTGGACCGTGCTCGGCTGGGTGGTGGGGATCGCCTTCTTCCTGCCCGTGCTGTGGATGGTGATCACGGCGTTCAAGCCGGAGTCCGCCGCGGAGACCTGGCCGCCCAAGTTCGTCTTCACGCCCACGCTGGCGCAGTTCCGGCTGGTCTTCTCCGGCATGGGGCCCTTCCTTGAGCACTCGATCATCGCGACGGTCGGCTCCACGATCCTGGTGCTGCTGCTCGCGATCCCGGCCGCGTACGCGCTCGCCATCCGTCCGGTCAAGCACTGGCGCGACGGCCTGTTCTTCTTCATCTCGACGAAGATGCTCCCGATCGTGGCGGCAATCGGGCCGCTCTACGTGATCGCGCTGAAGACGCACCTGCTCGACAGCATCTGGGTGCTGATCATCTTGTACACGGCGATGAACCTGCCGCTCGCGATCTGGATGATCCGGTCGTTCATGCTCGAGGTGCCCACCGAGATGCTCGAGGCGGCGCGCCTCGACGGTGCCGGGCGCGTCAGGGAGATCGTCGAGGTGATCATGCCCGTCGTTATCCCCGGCATTGTGTCCACCGCGCTGATCTGCGTGATCTTCGCCTGGAACGAGCTGTTCCTCGCGATCAACCTGACCGTCACGAACGCGGCGACCATGCCGATGTTCCTGATCAGTTCGGTGCCCCAGGAGGGGCTGTACATCGCGCACCTGTCCGCGGCGGCCACGATCGCCTCGGTCCCGGTGATCCTCGTGGGCTGGATAGCACAGCGTTCCCTGGTCCGCGGTCTCTCCATGGGTGCGATCAAGTGAGTGACGGAGGTCCCCGATGGCAGCTGTGAACTACATGGCGGCGAGCCGCGTGTACGCGAAGAGCACGCCGCCCGCGGTCGACGCACTCGACCTCGATATCAAGGACGGCGAGTTCATGGTCCTCGTCGGGCCGTCGGGGTCGGGCAAGACGACCGCGCTGCGGATGCTCGCCGGGCTTGAGCCGCTCGATGGCGGGCGCATCGAGATAGCCGGGCGCGACGTCAGCGACGTGCAGCCCAAGGACAGGGACATCGCGATGGTGTTCCAGAACTACGCGCTCTACCCGAGCAAGACCGTCGCGGAGAATATGGGCTTCGCGCTGAAGATGCAGCACGTCCCCAAGGACGAACGCAACCGCCGGGTCCGTGAGGCCGCGCGCATCCTCAACCTCGACGAGAGCATGCTCAGCAGGAAGCCCAAGCAGCTGTCCGGCGGCCAGCGGCAGCGCGTCGCGATGGGCAGGGCCATCGTGCGGGAGCCCAAGGTCTTCCTGATGGACGAGCCGCTGTCCAACCTGGACGCCAAGCTGCGGGTGCAGACCCGCAGCCAGATCGCCGAACTGCAGCGCCGCCTCGGCATCACCACCGTCTACGTGACGCACGACCAGGTCGAGGCGATGACGATGGGACACCGGGTGGCCGTGCTGAGCGACGGCAAGCTCCAGCAGTGCGCATCGCCCCGCGAGCTGTACGACAACCCGGTGAACCAGTTCGTGGCCGGCTTCATCGGCTCGCCGGCGATGAACCTGCAAACCGCGCCCCTGACCGATGGCGGCGCCACGCTGGCGGGGACCGTCATCCCGCTCACCGCGCCGGTGCGGGCCGCGGCGGCACGCGACCAGCTCAGCGAGATCGTCCTCGGCATCCGGCCCGAGCACATGCACCTGGCGGATGCGGCGCGGTACCCCGGCGCGGCTGCCCAGGACGGCGCCGGGCTCGCCGAGCTGACCGGTGAGGTACTGCTCGTCGAGGAGCTCGGCGCCGACGCCCTGCTGCACGTACGGCTGGCCGGCGGGGACCCGGTGGTGGCCCGCGCCGAGGGCCGCAAGCCGCCAGGCCCTGGCACCCGGGTCACGTTCCGCGTGGATCCGGCGGACGTCTTCGCTTTCCACCCGGTGACCGGCGCCCGCCTCGCGGGCTAGCGGATCCCGGTCACTACGCGATTGTTGGAGGTGTCATGCGGGCCATCGTGCTCGACCGTCCCGGCAGCTTCCGGGTGGCAGAGGTGCCGGACCCCGCGCCCGGAGAAGGCCAGATCGTCGTCAGGGTGGATGCCTGCGGGATCTGCGGCACGGACATCCACATCATGGACGGCGAGTTCCCGCCGACGCCGTATCCCATCACGCCGGGCCACGAGTTCGCCGGCACGGTCGTGGCCGTCGCCGGCGATGTGCGGATGAACCTGCCTGTCGGCGCCAGGGTGGCGGTCGACCCCTCGCTGTACTGCGGTTACTGTCGCCGCTGCCGGTCCGGCCGGGACAACCTGTGCGAGAACTGGGCCGCGATCGGCGACACGGTGAGCGGCGCGTTCGCCGAGTACGTCGCGGTTCCGGCGGTCAACGCGCACCTGCTGCCCGGCGACATCGACGGCCAGCTCGGCGCGATGGTCGAGCCGCTCGCCTGCGCGGTACACGGCCTGCGCCGGCTCGGCCCGCTGTTCGGTGACTCGGTGGTGCTCACCGGCGCGGGGACGATGGGCCTGCTCCTGCTGCAGCTCCTCGTGCACTCGGGGGCCGGGCCGGTCACGGTCGTCGACCGGGTCCCCGACCGCCTGGAGGTGGCCAGCAAGCTCGGTGCCGCCCGGGTCGCGGCCAGCCTGGACGAGCTGACGGACGAGCGGTTCGAGATCGCGGTCGACGCGACCGGCGTCCCCGCCGTGGTCGACGGCGTGGCCGCGCTGCTTGACCGGGGCGGACGGCTGCTCGTCTTCGGCGTGACTCCGGCCGAGGCGACGATGAGCCTCTCGCCGTTCCGCATCTACAACGACGAGATCACCGTCACCGGTTCGATGGCGATCCTGCGGAGCTTCGCCCCGGCCGTCGAACTGATCGCCAGCGGCGCGATCGACCCCCGTCCGCTGCTGTCCGCGCCGCTGCCCCTGGATCAGTTCGGCGAGGCGCTGCACCGGGTGCGTACCGGCCAGGGCATCAAATGGCACATCCGCCCGTCCTGATCAGCCCTGAATGATTGAGGTTCCCTCGACCTTGATCGCGACGGCGGCCAGCGGGCTGGGGGCGGGGCCGCGGACGACCGAGCCGTCCTTGATGCTGTACTTGCTGCCGTGACACGGGCAGTTGATGGTCCCGTGCGAGACGCTGTTGACGATGCAGCCCTGATGCGTGCAAATCGCAGTGAATGCCCTGAACGACCCCGACTGCGGCTGCGTGATCACGATGTTCACGCCGTCGATGATCTTGCCACCGCCATCCGGGATCTCGGAGGTGGTGGCAAGGGCACCGGCCGGGGGCGCGCTGCTAGCGGCGGAAGTAGCCGCGCCAGCGGCAGCAGGGGTACTCCCGCCGTTGCCGGCGTCATGCGTGCTGCATCCCGCGAGCATCGCAGCGCACGTGACGCCCGCCCCCGCCAGCAGCGCGCGGCGGGGGAGCTGGCTGTCCTGAATGTCGCTCATCCGGCACCCTTCAGATCATGATGATCAATATGAAAGCCAGGGTGACGCCTATCGTCACCTGGCATCCCTTCACTACAGCGGGGGAAAGCAGCAGGCGTTCCGCGGCATATGCGGCGGGGACGGGCCCGGCCGCGACGGCGGCCAGCCCGGACCCGGCCTGCTGGTCCAGGTCATGGACCGTGAACGCGATCACCAGCAGCGCGAAGATCAGTGCCAGCATCGGCGCATGCAGGGTCGGCATGCCGCCGGCCGACCCCCACGCCATCCCGGACATCCCGCCCGGGCCCGCCGTGGACGGGCCCGCCATGGCGGCGAACAGGTAGAGCATCGCCGCGCTGTGCACTAGGTGCGGCGCATAACGGCCGTGGGCGACGGAGGCGGCCGCGCGTCCCCGGTTCTCCCGCCACAGGCACCAGGCGAACCAGGCCGTCATGACGGCGAAGACAACCTCCCAGACGGCGTTCGGCAGGATGCTCAGGCCGGACACCAATATGCCCGTCATGGCGATCCCCATCAGCAGCTGGGAAACGGCGATGCCGGCGCCGGCGCCGCCGCGGCGGGTCCAGGCCCGCGCTACCACCACCTGCCCGGCGCTCACCTCGGCGACCAGGACCATCATCGCGGCGAAGATCTCCAGGATCCAGGCGGGAGTGCTCATGCGGATTTCTCGTCAGGCTGGCTGTCGCTGCCTTCGGCATGGCCGGCTGCCGTGGCGGGCGGCCAGTAGGCCAGGGCCAGCAGGGCCAGCAGCGGGGCGGAGTTCGGGTCGGTGGCGCCGCCGGTCAGGATCTGGCCGAACGCCTCGCCGAACACCCAGATGGACGCGGCGGTCACGAGGGCGAGGATCAGCGTGCCCCGGGCCAGCGGCGGCGACAGGAACGCCCCGGCCGCGGTAACGGCCAGCGCCACGGCCAGCGCGACCGAGGCGGCCAGCCCCTGGCCGGTGAGCAGCGTGGCGGCATGCTCTTCCAGCCCGGTTACCCAGCCGGGCTCCCCGCCGGTCATGCCCGCGAGCATGTCTTGCAGCGCCTGCGGCGCCCTGTTAGCCGGGGTCACCGCGAAGTAGGCCAGGCTGCCCCACAGCGTCAGCCACAGCAGCCGGGCCACTGGTGCACCGACCGCCCGGGCCGCCACGAACGGGGCGGTCACGCCTGGCCGGTCGGCCGGCCACAGCAGCACGGCGAGCAGCGCGTACAAGATGACCGCGCCGGGAGCGCCGCTCACCGGGTTCGCGTCGCCGCTCAGCACGCCGCCGAGGCCCTCGCCCAGCCACCACACGGCCAGCGACCACGCGACCGAGGCGCCGAGCGCCGCCCGGACCGTGGGACGGTAGGCGATGCCCAGCCCGAGCAGCAGCTGAAAGGTGGCGAAGACCGTGTTGAGCAGCACCAGGTGCTGCTCCACGAGAGTCGCG
>DATBBI010000008.1:0-10164 GCA_036271115.1 Trebonia sp. | reverse complement strand
AAAGGAGCGTGCTGTGGCGGAAATCCGCGCGGAGATGGTCGCGAACGTGTGGAAGGTGCTCGTCTCCGAGGGCGACCAGGTCGACGACGGCGACACGCTGGTAATCCTCGAGTCGATGAAGATGGAGATCCCCGTCCTGGCCGAGACCCCCGGCGTCGTCACCAAGCTCCACGTCGCCGAAGGCGACGTCGTCCAGGAGGACGAGCTGATCGCCGAGATCGGCTAGCCGATCCCGGCCATCAAAATACGGACATTAAGGCGGGCGCACGCCAAAAGAGACGCGTCCGCCGACAGCGGGTCTTTCGCATTGCCGCCGCTAGCGCTAACGTCACAATGTCGGCCATGTCCTATTGGGGAGATGAAACGCGATGCCCGGAATTCTCGTCGGTCTTGACGGTTCCAACTATTCGGAACGCGCCCTGGAATGGGCGGCGAAGGAAGCGGCGCTCCGGAACGCGCCGCTCCGGGTGCTGGCCGTGCACGCGGTGCCGGTCGGCTTTTCTGGCCACGCGGCGCCCTACCCCGAGGACAATCCACTCATAGCCAGCACCAAGGTGTCCGCCCAGGAGCTAACCGACAAGGTGCTGGCGGGGATCGGCAGCGGCCGCCCCGACGGGGTCACGGTCGATGCGGTCGGCGGCATTCCGGCCGACGTGCTGCTCCAAGCCTCCGAGGACGCGGACATGATCGTCCTCGGCGCGCGCGGCGGCGGCGGCTTCGCCAGGCTGCGCCTGGGATCGGTCAGCGACCAGGTGGCGCACCACGCGCACTGCCCGGTCGTGATCATCCCGCACCGCGACCGCTAGCGGTGCCCCGGCTAGTCCGGGCCCGCGGCCCAGGCGATGGCCTCATCGCGTTGCGCAAGCGGGAAGTGCCTGACCTCACCCGGTGTCATCCAGCCGAACAACGAGGTCATGGCGTTCATCCACTCGATGTCGGTGACGAGGGCGATGCGCTTCCACGCCCGGAAGTGCTCGACGCCCATCTTGAGGTCCTGCCACACGGCGCCGCCGGACATGCCGTGGAACTCGGGGATGATGACGACGAATCTGACCTCGCCACTGGCCGAAGCGCGCTCCAGCGCCGGGAGGACGACATCGCGGTAGTCCTCGGCCCTCAGGGTGCCGGTTGCCTCGAACCCGACGACTCCCGGAGGAAGATCGCTCAGTTCCTTGATCACTGTGATTCCCCTCTTTGGTGTGATCCGAAAGTGGGTGCGTTCGTTTAGACCCCCGTTGTGGTGCGGGGATACCCGGCGTCCACGTCGGTGATGACGTTCAGCAGGTACGGGACGCCCGAGGTGAAGGCGCGGCGCAGGGCCGGGGCGATCTCTGCCGGGGAGGTGATCATTTCCCCGGCGCCGCCCAGGGCGCGGACCACCTCGTCGTAGCGGGTGCCAGGCCGCAGGTCGGCGGCCACGTCGTAGCCGTAGACCGCGCGCATCGGGCCCTTCTCCAGGCCCCACGCGCCGTTGTTGCCGACGATGATCACCACGGGCAGGTTGTGCCGCGCCAGGGTGTCGGCGTCCATCAGCGACAGGCCCGCCGCGCCGTCGCCGAGCAGCAGCACGATCTGGGATGACGGGTGCGCGAGCCGCGCGCCGATCGAGTAGCCGAGCCCGGTGCCGAGGCAGCCGAACGGACCGGGGTCCAGCCAGCGGCCCGGCCTGGCCGGCTCCACGAGGCGGCCGGCGAACGAGACGAAGTCCCCGCCGTCGCCGATGACCACCGCGTCATCGTCGAGCGCCTTCAGCAGCTCGCCGTACACGCGCATCGGGTGCACCGGGGTGGCGTCGCTGGCGAGCAGGTCAGCGTCCGCGGCGACCGACGCCCGCCCGGCGGCCCGCAGCCTGTCCAGCCAGTCAGGATCGCCGCCAGGCCGCGCGGCCTCGGCGAGCAGCGTGAAGAACGCGGCCAGGTCTCCGGCGGCCGACGCCGCCAGCGCGCAATGCGACGCGATGCCCTCCGGCGCGTCGGCGATGTGCACGACGCGCGCGGGCGCCTCCTTGGGCCCGAACGACCCGTAGCGGAGCCGGAAGTCCAGCGGCACGCCGGCCACGATCACCAGGTCCGCCTCGGCGAACGCCGCGGACCGCGCCCGGGTCACCAGCAGCTCGTGGCCCCGCGGCAGCACACCGCGGGCCTGGCCGTTGGTGATGACCGGCAGCCGCAGCGTTTCCGCGGCGGCGCGGGCGGCCTCTTCCGCGCCGCCGAGCCACACGTCGGAGCCGAGCACCAGCACCGGACGGCGCGCCGCGGCGAGCAGCCCGGCGATGCGGGCCACGTCACCGGCGTCCGGGCCCGCGGGGGCCGGCATCGGGCCGTCGGGGAGCCCCACCTCGGCCTCGCCGTAGATCGTCTCCAGCGGGAAGTCGCAGAACACCGGCCCGCGGTGCGGCGTCAGCGCCAGGCGGAACGCCTTGTCTACCGACGCCGCGACGGACAGCTTGTCGTGCTCGGTCCACGCGCCCTTGGTGACCGGCGCGAGCAGCGGGACGTGGTCCATCTCCTGCAGTGCGCCCCTGCCCCACAGGTAGTCGGGGGCGCGGCCGCCGAGCAGCACGAGCGGCGCGCCGTTGAACCAGGCGGTGGTGACCGCGCTGACGCTGTTGGTCACCCCGGGTCCCGCGGTGACCACGGCAAGCCCGGGCGTGCGGGTCAGCCGGGCGGTGGCCTCGGCAGCGAAGACCGCGGTCTGCTCATGCCGCACGTCCACGAGCCGGACCGGCGGGTCGGCCTTGACGGCGGCGTCGTACAGCGGGAACACGTGGCCGCCGGAGAGAGTGAACATGGCGGTCACGCCGTACCGCCGCGCGACCGCGACGGCCTGCGTGCCGCCATGTCCTGATATCAGCGTCACCCGGCTGACGTTATCACCGGTGAACGCGTGGCTGCTCGGTCAGTCGGACGCGGCGGCTCCTACCCCCGCGGGCTCGGGCGCCGGGGCGTCTACGGGGTCGGCGGTGTACTGGTGCGGCAGCGTCTCGTCGGCGCCCTCGGGGGCCTTAACGGCCTTGAAGACCACCGTCAGGACCACCGACAGGACGACATTGATGACCAGCGCGGTCAGGCCGATGTAGACGGTATGCCCGAACACGATGTCCGACGACGACGCCCAGTGCGAGCTGGTCGGGCTGTGCACGTTGTACGCGGCAATCGTGCCGTAGATCATGCCTGCCGCCCAGCCGATCACCAGCGCCCAGCGATGGAACCAGCGGGTGAACAGGCCGCCCACCAGCATCACGAAGATCTGCAGGATCCACACGCCGCCGAGCAGCTGGAGGTTGATGGCGAACGTGTGCGGCAGCCAGACGGCGAATGCGAGCGCGCCGAATTTGACCACGAGGGACGCCCACTGGGACACCCGCGTCTCCAGCCGCGGCGAAGCATCCGGCTTGAAGAAGTCCTTGAAGATGTTCCTGGTGAACAGGTTCGCCGCAGCGATCGCCATGATCGCGGCGGGCACCAGGGCGCCGATGATGATGGCGCCGAACGCGATCCCGGTGAACCAGCTCGGGAACATGTGCTGGATCAGGTACGGCACCGCGAGCTGCGTGTTGCCCGCCTTCTTGACCGCCGCGGCGGTGGGCTTGTCGGTGAGCGCCATGTAGCCGAACAGCGCGATGCAGGCGAGCAGGACCGAGTAGGCCGGCAGCAGCGCCATGTTCCGCTTGACCACGTCGCGTCGCTTGGTGGCCAGCGCGCCGGTGATCGTGTGCGGGTAGATGAACAACGCGAGGGCAGAGCCGAGCGCCAGCGTGGCGAAGTCCAACTGTGTGCTGCCGACGGATTTCGAGGTGGGGATGAACGTGCCGTTCGGCTTCTTGGTCTCGGGGTTAATCGCCGCCATGTGCGTCTGCGCGGTGCCGAAGATGTGGCTCCAGCCGCCCAGCCTGGTCGGGATGTAGAAGACCGCCACGATGACGAACACGTAGATGAGCGTGTCCTTGACGAAGGAGATCGCGGCCGGCGCGCGCAGCCCTGACACGTACGTGTAGATGGCCAGCACTACGAAGGCGACGAAGAGCGGGATGTCCTGGACGTACTTGTTGGTCGAGTCGGCCTCGACGCCCATCACGGTCAGCACCGCCTGGATGCCGACGAGCTGGAGCGCGATGTACGGCATCAGCGACAGGATGCCGGTGAAGGCCGTCGCCAGCGACAGGCCGCGGGACCCGTACCTGCCGCGGATGAAGTCGGCGGGCGTCACATAGTTGTGCACCCGGCAGATCGACCACAGCCGGGGCAGGAAGATGAACGCGATCGGGAACACCATGATCGTGTAGGAGACCGCGAAGAAGCCGATCGAGCCGGAGGCGAACACCAGCGCGGGCACGGCGATGAACGTGTACGCGGTGTACAGGTCGCCGCCGAGCAGGAACCAGCCGATGAACGTGCCGAAGCCGCGGCCGGCCAGCCCCCACTCGTTGAGGTGCAGCATGTCGTCGGCCCGGCGCCAGCGGGAGGCGGCGAGGCCGATGCAGGCGACGAGCACGAACAGGGCGACGACGATCGTGAAAACGACGGTGTTGACGTTGCTCATCGCACGCCTCCCGATACTGGGTCACCGGCGGTGCCCGGGGAGCCCGGGCCGGCTGGCTGCCGCGGCGTCAGCCGGCGCTGCAGCAGCATCGCGATCCACAGGACCAGCGCCACGGCCGGCATGTAGATCAGCAGGTAGAAGTAGAAGAAGGGGAAATCGCCGACATACGGCGTCTCGCGTGCGTAGATGGGAACTATCAGCGTGCCGAGGATCGCCGCGGCGACGAGCACGCCAATGGCGAGTGAGGTGATTGGGTGGGCGGCCACTGGGTTCGTCTGCCGCGTTGCCGCGGCGCGCTGTGGGTCTCCTGGGGTGCTAGGGGTTGCTGTGGGCTCAGTCATCGGGTCCTCTCGGCGTTCTCGACCGGTTGGATGTGACAAAGGTCACGCAATTTCAACTATGTTGAACCCTCGTAGCGGATTACGCAATGCCTTGCGCACTGCGATTGACCGTAATTGCTGATTAGAGCCCGGTCAATGATCTGGCGCGAGTGCCGCCGAGGCAGGCGGCGAGCCCGGCCGTGGCGGCGGCGAGGAACCCGGCCCTGTCCAGCCCGCCCGCGCCTTCCGGCATGACGCCTGCCAGCGGGCCGCCGGCGACGGCCTGCAGGTCGGTCAGGTTGGCGAGCTCGGCGATGCCCGGTCGGCGCGGCCAGCTGCCAATCACCACGCCCGCGGGCGCCAGCTTCCGCGCGGCCAGCCCCTCGAGGGTCAGCGCGGTGTGATTGAGCGTGCCGAGGCCCGCGGCGACGACCACCGCCACAGGGGCGTCCAGCGCGGCCGCCAGGTCGGCGATCGTGCCGCCGCCGGGGTCGTAACGCACCAGGAGCCCGCCGGCCCCCTCCACGAGGACGAGGTCGCGGGACTCGGCGAGCGTCGCCACGTAGTCCGCGGCGGCGCGCAGGTCCAGCGGCGCCAGGCCGGCGACCCGGGCTGCCGCCTCGGGGGAGAGCGGGTCGGGGAACCTGGTGAGCTCGTGGGTGTCGGTGAGCCCGGTGAGCCGCCGGACGGTCTCGGTATCGGGGATGTCTCCCGCGGCGGTGCCTGTCTGCGCGGGCTTGACGACGGCCACCCGGTCACCGCGGGCGATCGCCAGCGCGGCGATCGCCGCCGTGACCACCGTCTTGCCGACGCCCGTGCCGGTGCCTGAGACGACGAGAACGCGGGTCACTAGCCGGATGTCCGCCGCAGCCTGGTGATGAACTTGTACCGGTCGCCCCGGTACCAGGACTGCGCCCACTCCACGGGCTGGCCGGTCGTGTCGATCGCGTGCCTGGACAGCAGCAGCAGCGGGATGCCCGGGTCAACGCCGAGCAGCCTGGCGTCATGCGGGTCGGCGAGCACGGTCTCGATCGTCTCCTCGGCCTCGGCGAGCTGGATGCCGTACCCGGTGCGCAGCGTCTCGTACAGCGAGGCGTGCCGCTCCAGCTGCCTGCGCAGGCCCGGGAACCGGCGCGCGGGCAGGTGCGAGGTGTCGATGGACATGGGCTCGCCGTCGGCGAGCCGCAGCCGGTGGATACGCAGCACGCGGCCCCCTGGCCGGATGCCGAGCAAGCCGGCGAGCTGGTCGTCTGAGGCGACGTAGCCGATTTCGAGGATCTTGGTCAGCGGGTGCAGGCCGTGCTGCCGCATGCCCTCGGTGTAGCTGGCGAGCTCTAGGGACTGCGCCACCTTCGGCTTGGCGACGAAGGTGCCCTTGCCCTGCATGCGGAGCAGCCGTCCCTCGATTACCAGCTCCGCCAGCGCCTGCCGGACGGTGGTGCGGGAGGTTCCGTACAGCCGGGCGAGCTCACGCTCCGGCGGCACCGGGCTGCCCGGTGACATCGCCGAGGTGAACTCGAGCAGCTGCCTCTTTACCTGGTAGTACTTCGGCAGCCGTAGCACGGTCGGTGACGAGCCGGCGGGAACGCCCGGGGTGCTTCTTGCGGCCTCCGGAGTTTCTGGGGCCTTCGGGGCCCCTGGGACGCCTGGGACGCCGGGGGCGGCGGAGGCACCAGGCTCGCCGGCGCGGTCTCCAGCCGGCATCGGAGACACAGTCATGGGGTGTTCCTTCCCGCTTGTGCGGTATTCCGGCAATGATGGCAGCGATCTCGCGCAACGGCCAGTGCGCGGGACGCAACGCTGATGTCCTTTTCCGTCAGCGTGGCGCGCCCGGTCAGGCGCAGGCACGCCTGGCCTGCCGGAACCGACGGCGGCCGGAAGCAGCCGACACGGACGCCGCACTCGGCGCAGCCGCGCTGCGCGGCCAGCGCGGCGCGCGGATCGCCGAGCAGCACGGCCGTGACGGCGGCCGCCGGCGTGGTGACCGTCAGGCCAAGCTCCGCGGCCGCGGCGGCCAGCCGGGCGGCGGCCTGCCGCGCCCGGCAGGGCAGCCCAGGGTCGGCCCGCAGCGCCCGCAGTGCCGCGAGGGCGCCGCCCGCGGAGGGCGGCGCCAGGCCGGTGTCGAAGATGAAGCCGCGCCCGGTGTCCACCAGCGTCTGCGTCACCTCGGCCGCGGCGAGCACGGCGCCGCCCTGGCCGGCCAGCGATTTCGACAGCGTCACGGTGCGCACCAGGTCAGGTGCCGCCGCGATCCCCGCGTCGTGGCACGCGCCGCGGCCGCCCGCGCCGAGCACGCCGAACGAGTGCGCCTCGTCGACCACGAGCAGCGCCCCGTGGCTGCGGGCGGCCGTGTGCAGAACGGCGACCGGCGCGACGTCGCCGGACACCGAGAACACCGCGTCGGTGACGACGATCGCGGCTCGCTCCTCGCGGGCCGCGAGCGCGGCGGCGACGGCCGCCACGTCGCCGTGCGAGGTCACCAGGAGGCGCACGCCGGGTCGTCGCGCGAGCCGGCACGCGTCGACGAGCGACGCGTGATTCCGCTCGTCGGACACGATGAGCACCCCGTCGCCGCTCAGCGCGCCGGCCAGCGCGGTCACGGCGGCGAGGTTGGCCAGGTAGCCGGAGGAGAAGACGAGTGCCGCCGCCGCGCCGGTGAACTCGGCCAGTTCCTCTTCGAGCTCGGCGTGCAGCGCCGTGCTGCCGGTCACCAGCCGGGACCCGGTGGCCCCTGTCCCCCAGACGCGCGCCGCCGCGGCGGCCGCCTCGGCGAGCCTGGCGTCGCAGGACAGCCCGAGGTAGTCGTTGGACGCCAGGTCCAGCGTGGCCTCGTCGGCGGCGCGCGGCACGAGGTATCGCCGCAGGCCAGCGGCCTCGCGCGCGGCCGCGGCCGCGCGCAGCCCGGCGAGCGGATCGAACGTGGGGTGAGCGGAGCCCTGCATGGGCGCATAATGCCAGGTCATGCTCTGATGAGGAAATCTCACCCGGCCGGCGCATGTCAAAATGGGAAAGTGCCCACGCTTACCGACCTCGCCAGGAACTACACCACCCTGTCTGCCGCCGACGTGGAATGGCTGCACTCGCTGGTGTCGGACTGGCAGCTGCTCGCCGACCTGTCGTTCGCGGACCTGATCCTGTGGGTGCCGATGCGGGCACCCGCGAGCGCGGCAGGCCCCGGCTGGGTGGCGGTCGCGCAGATGCGGCCGACGACCGGGCCCACCTCCTTCCCCGACGACGTGGTGGGGACCCAGATCGGCCAGGGGCGGCGGTCGCTGCTGGACACCGCGCGCGCTGAGCGGCGCATCTGGCGGGAGAGCGACCCGGACTGGACGAGCGGTGTGCCGGTGCGCGCCGAAGCCATCCCCGTGACCAGGAACGGCGACGTGATCGCCGTCATCGAGCGGTCGACGAACCTGAACTCCGCGCGCACGCCCAGCCGTCTCGAGCTCACCTACCTGCAGGGCGCCGACGACCTGGCGCGGATGGTGGCGGAGGGCACGTTCCCGTATCCCGGGCATGACACGACTCTGGTCCGCTCGCCGCGGGTGGGCGACGGCCTGCTGCGCCTCGACAGCGGCGGCCGGGTCACCTACGCCAGCCCGAACGCACAGTCGGCGTACCGCAGGCTAGGACTCGCCGCGGACCTCATCGGGGCGGACCTCGGCGCCGCGACCGCGCAGCTTGGCGCCGCGGGTGAGCCGGTCGACGAGTCGCTGATGCTTGTCGCAAGGGGCCGGGCGCCCAAGGAGACGGAGATCGACGGCAACGGCGCGGTCGTCCAGCTGCGCTCCATCCCGCTGGTCGTGGCGGGCGAGCGGACCGGCGCCCTGCTCCTGGTCAGGGACGTCACGGAGCTGCGCCGCAGGGAACGTGAGCTGCTGACCAAGGAAGCCACCATCCGGGAGATCCATCACCGGGTGAAGAACAACCTGCAGACGGTGGCCGCGCTGCTGCGGCTGCAGGCCAGGCGGCTGCAGGCGCCCGAGGCGCGCGCCGCGCTCGAGGAGGCGGTCCGCCGGGTCGGTTCCATCGCGATCGTGCACGAGACCCTGTCGCACGCCCCGGAAGAGATCGTGGACTTCGACGACATCGCGGACCGGGTCGCCATGATGGCGGGGGAGGTTTCGGCGCCTGAGACGCGGGTGACGCCGAAGATCACCGGCCAGTTCGGGATGCTGCCCGCGTCGGTGGCCACGCCGCTCGCGATGGTGCTCACCGAACTGCTGCAGAACGCACTGCAGCATGGATTCGGCGCGCTGGGGCCGCGCGCCTGCGCGGACGGGATCATCGAGGTGCTGGCCGCGCGGGCGCCAGAGCAGCTAACGGTAACCGTGAGCGACAGCGGCGCGGGGATCCCGCCGGGCTTCGACTTGGAGAACACCTCGAGCCTGGGACTTCAGATCGTGCGGACGCTTGTCGTGGCCGAGCTTGGCGGGCGGCTGAGCATCGCTCCCCGGCCAGGGGGCGGCACCGTGGCGGTCGTCGACCTGCCCGTCCGCTACGAACCAGGCCCGCGCTAGACGTGGGCCCGCGCCCGCAGCCGGACTGTGCGGCGCTTGACCGCCCGCCGCTCCTCCTCGCTCATGCCGCCCCACACCCCGGCGTCCTGGCCGCTGTCGATGGCCCAGCGGAGGCAATCCTCGAGCACCGTGCAGCGCCGGCAGACCTGTTTGGCTTCTTCAATCTGGAGGAGCGCAGGCCCGCTGTTTCCGATCGGGAAGAACAGCTCAGGATCTACCTCACGACAGGCGGCGACGTGGCGCCAGTCCATGGTGCTCACTCCTTCTCGGCGTCGCGGCTGGTCATCGATGCTGGCCGCCACACGCCACTCAGTGCTTGTGAAGCTTTTCACGAGCTATGCGATATGTCGGGAACAGTTCCTTATTCCCGATCTTTGCTAGTGCCGAGTTGATTACGCCCGGACACGCTCCGAAGGGTGACGCACCCGTGTCGGCCACGCTCGAAACCCCGGCGGGACGTCACTCCCCAGGCACGAGATCTAGCCTCTCAACAGGGCAGAGCCAACGCAAGGGGGCGCGGCAAACGAGTATTACGAATTTTGTGTCAGATCGATCACACCAAATGCGCTAGCTCACGCGACGACACAAAGTGCTTCGGGGACAAATCGGAAGGAAACACCCTCGGTTTCGCCCTGGTACTCGCCGTCAATGTGAAAGGCGATCGGGCGATCCGCCTCGAGTGCCAGTTCGGTCAGCGCCGCCGCGCTGACCACATCGCGGACCGACGGCAGCTCGCTGGGCGTGTGCATCATGTGGCGAAGCGCCGCCAGCGTCGACAGGGT
>DATBBI010000007.1:0-15637 GCA_036271115.1 Trebonia sp. | reverse complement strand
GCCCAGTTCGTGATCGTCACCGGGTAACGGTACCGCGTTACTGTGATAACGATGCTGCTGCCCCGGACCCAGGATCAGGTGCGATGCCCACGTTCGCCGAGACGGCTGACCGGATCACCATCGACGAGTTGTACCGCCGCGGCAGCCTGAAGTGGACCCGCGGCGGGCCGGGCGTCATCGGCGCGTTCATAGCGGAGATGGACTTCGGCGCGGCGCCTGCGATCAGCGAGGCCCTGCGCGGCGCGGTCGGGCGCGCCGACTTCGGTTACCTCAGCGACCACGCGGCGGCGGAGCTGGCGCAGGCGTGCGCGGCCTGGCAGCACGACAGCTACGGCTGGACCGTGGACCCGGCCAGGGTCCAGCCGCTGCCCGACGTGGTCAAGGGCCTGGAGGCGGCGATCACGGTCTTTTCCCGGCCAGGCACGCCGGTGATCGTGCCGACCCCCGCATACATGCCGTTCCTCACCTGGCCGCCCCAGCTCGGCCGCGAGATCATCCAGGTCCCGATGACGACCTCCGGCGGACGCCCGGCACTGGACCTGGACGGCCTCGATGCCGCCTTCAGGCAGGGTGGCCACCTGCTGATCCTGTGCAACCCGTGCAACCCGGTCGGCCGGGTCTACACGAAAGACGAGCTGGCCGGCGTGGCGGAGGTCGTGGCGCGCCACGGCGGCCGCGTGTTCGCCGACGAGATCCACGCGCCGCTCGTCTACCCGGGCGGCACGCACATCCCGTACGCCTCCGTCAGCGAGCAGGCGGCGAACCACTCGGTCACCGGGACGGCCGCGTCCAAGGGCTGGAACCTGCCGGGCCTCAAGTGCGCCCAGCTCATCCTGACCAACGACGCCGACGCCGCGGCCTGGGCCGAACGCGGGTTCACATTCGAGCACGGCGCGAGCGTTCTCGGCGTCCGGGCGAGCACCGCCGCGTACCGCGGCGGCGGCGACTGGCTCGCCGACGTCGTCGGCTACCTCGACGGCAGCCGTGAGCTGCTGGCCGGCCTGCTCGCCGATTACCTGCCGGGCATCGGCTACCAGCCACCGGAAGGCACCTACCTGGCCTGGCTCGACTGCCGCGGCCTGTTCCGCGACCGTCCCATCGAGGTGAGCCCCGCCGAGTTCTTCCGCGACAGGGGCAGAGTGCTGCTGACCGACGGCGCCGCGTGCGGTGAGGCTGGCCGCGGTCACGTCAGGCTGAACTTCGCGACGCCGCGCCACGTGCTCACCGAAATCGTCCGCCGGCTGGCCGAAGCGGCCTCAGCCCATGGACTTGGCGCCGTCAAGTGACTCGCGAATGATGTCCGCGTGGCCCGAATGCTGCGCGGTCTCCGCGATGATGTGCAGGATCACCCGCCGGGCCGACCAGCGTTCTCCTGGCTGGAACCAGGGGCGGTCCGGCAGCGGCTGCGCGGCGTCCAGGTCCGGAAGCGTGCGCACGAGCTCGTCGGTCGCGACGGCGACCGACGCGTACTCGGCGAGGACCCCGGCCAGGGTTTCGCCGGGCAGCAGCTGAAACTGCCGCTGCCACGCGGCGACGCCTTCCTCGGTCATGGCGCCGTCCCCCATCGCGGCCGGGCCTGTTACGAGGAAGTCCGCCCAGTTCCGCTCTACGAGCGTCACGTGCTTGATCAGCCCTCCCAGGGTCAGCTCGCTCGCCGTGGTGCGCCGCCCGGCCTGCTCGTCGGTCAGCTCGCGGGTGGTGAACTGCAGGAAGTGCCGGTGCTTGGCCAGCATCGCCAGCAGGTCCGCCCGCTCGGCGTCCACGGCGGTCGCGGTCGTCGCCATATCCTTCTCCTTTGTCCGGGTACGGCCCACGCTAGCGGCCATACCGGCAAGTTACGTTCCTAAATAGCGGGCGGCGACGAGGATTGGACGCATGAAGCTGGACCCTGACGCCCTGACCGCCGCGCGGGACCGCACGCTCCCCGACGTGCTGCCCGCGGTGGGCGAACCGTTCCACGTGCTGTTCTGCGGAATCAACCCGGGCCTGTACTCGGCGGCGACCGGCTGGCACTTCGCCAGGCCAGGCAACCGCTTCTGGCCGGCCCTGCACCTGTCCGGCTTCACCGACCGCCAGCTGCGCCCGGCTGAACAGGATGAGCTGACCCGCTACGGCCTCGGCATCACCAACATCGCGCCGCGCGCCACCGCGCAGGCCGCCGAGCTGACCGCCGCCGAGCTACGGGACGGCGCCGTCCGGCTCCGCGCCTTCGCGGAGGCCCACCGTCCGCGCTTCATCGCCGTGCTGGGCGTCACGGCGTACCGCACCGCGTTCGCCCGCCCCCGCGCCGCCGTCGGTCCGCAAGACGACCTGCTGGGCCCGGCACGACTGTGGATCCTCCCCAACCCCAGCGGCCTGAACGCCCACTGGCTCCTCCCCGCGCTCGCGACCGCGTTCCGAGATTTGCGGCTGCACATCGAGGGCTAAGCGAGCGTGAGGGCGGTACTTACGTAGGCTGGCTGGGGCAGGTGCGGGCGTCGACGTCGACGGAGGTGGGTTGATGGTCGAGTACCCGTTGGGCGCGGGCGTACCACCGGAGACGACAGCGGGGTCGCTCTGGCAGGCGATGAGCGGCCGGCCGCTGAGCGCTGATCTCCTGAACTGGCCGCCGGACCTTTTCGCGCTGACCTCGGTGCTGCTACAGCGGTCGGGGGCCTTTCGTTTTGCGCTGTCGCCGCCGCCTGGACGCCAGTGGCCGCCCAGATCACGAAGGGAGTGGTCGACCGCGGTCGAGGCAGCTGGCCGTGAGTGGAGTGGCGTCGTCGATGCCCCCGGTGAGCCGGTTCCGCCGCTGCTTGTCAGCATGATGGAGGTCGTGGTCGCCGCAGCGACGACGCCGCTGGAGGAGCTTTCCACCGGCGCCGATTGGGACCTGTGCGCGGCACTGCTCACGCTGCACGCCATCGCCGATGAGGCATGCGCGGGGCTCGGCGTCGCCCTGGCCGCTTCAAATCCGCTCGGGTGCTGCTACCGGGGCCGCGCCCGGGAGTTGCTCGCGCAGCGCGGCACACTCGCGCGAATTTCGCAGGACGCGATGCTGGTGCTTCCGAAGGTGCGCACGCCCGCAGCGCCAGGAACCTCCATCCGGTCCATGTCTCGCTATGCGACCGTGCACGGGCCGAGCGTCGGCGTGCGATGGCACAAGCTGCCGGCCCGTCGGCGAGGCACCGAGCCTCGCGCTGACCACGTGAACTTCCTCCTGCTGCCATGGCCGTTGCAGATACGCGCAAGCGACTTTCGTCCCGTCGAAGGTTCCGCGCAGCGCGATACCGACGAACCGTATGGATTCTTCGACTTCGACCCCGCCGAGCGACTCGACTTGGATCTGGTGGACCGGATGCTGGTCGCCGCCCGCAACGAGGTCGACAGCATCGACGTGGTGTGCCTGCCGGAGAGCGCGATCGCGGAGGATGAGCTTGCGCCGTTGGAGGCACTACTGGAGTCGCACGCTGTAGCCTCGCTCGTCACCGGGGTACGCCGACGGCGATCGCGGCTCGATGAGTTTCCCGACAACTGGGTGCACTGGGGCCTGTCGCCGCAGCTGGAGAAGGGCCGCTCCCGACCGTTGGAGGACTTCGGTACCGACTGGTTCCACGTCCGCCAGAACAAGCATCATCGATGGTCCTTGGACGCCGGGCAGATCTATCAGTATCACCTCGGGGGAGAGCTGCACCCGGCAATGCGGTGGTGGGAAGCCGTGAACGTACCTCGACGCGTTCTCCACTTCATCGAGTTCGGCGAGGGGTTCACCGTAGTAGTCCTGATCTGCGAGGACCTTGCTCAGAACGATGAGGTCGCCGACCTCATCCGCGCGATCGGCCCGACAGGGATCGTGACGCCGCTCCTCGACGGGCCGCAGCTCGCATCGCGGTGGTCCGCTCGCTACGCGAGTGTGTTCGCCGACGACCCAGGTTCCGCCGTGCTGACCCTCAGCGCTTGGGGCCTGGTAGACCGGTGCCGTCCGCGCGGACTCGATGCCGCGCATGTAGTCGGCCTGTGGAAAGACCCCAGCAACGGCTTCAACGAGATCCCCTTGGAGGCCGGGGCCCAGGGCATTCTGCTGACCGCATGCGTCAGCCCCGCGCATCGGGGCAGCAACGACGGGCGTCGCCCCGCGCAGAACGCGGTCGACCTCTACGCTGTCGGCCAGCATCAGATCCGTCCGGCGGCGACTGGCTCCCAAGGTGAGGCGCCGGTTCGGCAGCTGTCAGATCCGTCGCCGCTGAGCGTTGACGACCTGACAATCCTGTGCGGCTGGGCCGAGGCCGTAGCCGAGGCGCTGGCGTACGCGCCTAGCCGGGTCGCCGCAGTCCTGAGCGACGCCGCCGCGGGCTCGCCATGGCGGGCCACGCTCGGCCTCGGCGAGCCTTCGGACCCTCTGCGGAAAGCCACCCAACTCATGGACGACGTGGTCAGCAACACCGCCGCCACCAGCGATCACCTCGGCGCCATCCTGGCTGCGGTAAGCGGCGACATCGCCAGCACCGATGACGCGTTCACCGGCCTGGTCAGACGCGTCCTGCTGGCCGCTCTCGAGCTCCGCGAAGGCCGGCGTAGGCAGGAAGAAGGAAGCTACGGGAGGCCGTAGGCGCGGCAGGAAAAGTGGGGTATTCGTCATTGCTGCCATGAGCAGGCGCCAGCACACTGGGAGACGTGCCACGAACCGTGCTGATCGTCCTGTTCGACGGCGTGCAGAGCCTCGACGTCACCGGCCCGCTCGAGGTGTTCGCCAACGCCGGCGCGGCGTACGACGTCACGACCGCGAGCCTTGGCGGCCGCTCGGTCACCACGTCGAGCAAGCTGACCATCGCCCCGGCCGCTGACCTGCGCGAGCTCACCGGTGACTGGGACCTGCTGCTCGTCCCCGGCGGCCCGGGCGCCCGCCACGCCGACCCGGCCCTGGTGCGGTGGCTGGCAGGCCACGCCCGCGAGGCGGAGCGGATCGCGTCGGTCTGCACCGGCACGTTCCTGCTCGCCGCGGCGGGCATCATCGACGGCGAGCGCGTCACTACCCACTGGGCGCACTGCTCCGACCTGGCAGCCCGGTACCCGAACATCACAGTCGACCCCGACCCGATCTTCATCAAGAGCGGCAACATCGCCACCTCGGCCGGGATCACCGCCGGCATCGACCTAGCGCTGGCGCTCGTCGAAGACGACCTCGGCCGCGATGTCGCACTCGACGTCGCGCGCCAGCTGGTGGTCTTCCTGCGCCGCCCTGGCAGCCAGTCGCAGTTCAGCGCCCAGCTGTCCGCCCAGGTCGCCGACCGCGCCCCGCTGCGCGAGGTTCAGCAGTGGATCGCCGAACACCCCGCCGCCGACCTCTCCGTCGACGTCCTCGCCGACATGGCGAGCCTGTCCCCGCGCCACTTCGCCCGCGCCTTCGCCGCCGAGGTCGGGATGCCGCCCGGCCGTTACGTCGACCGCGCGAGGCTCGAGGCCGCGCGCCGCCGCCTCGAGGACACCGCCAGCGGCGTCGAGGAGACCGCCCGCGCCTGCGGCTACGGCACCTCCGAGGCGATGCGCCGCGCGTTCGTCCGCGCCCTGGGCGTCAGCCCCGCCGAGTACCGCCGCCGTTTCCGTCCTAAGGAGCCCCATGCAGATCGTTATCGCCCTCTATGACCGCTTCACCGCCCTCGACGCGGTGGGTCCGCACCAGGTGCTGGCTCACGTCCCTGGCGCCGAGATAATTTTCGCTTCTGAACGGGCCCGTGCCGTCTCCGACGAGACCGGCACCCTCACCCTGGTGGCCGACGCCAGCTACGCCGACGTCCCCGCCCCCGACATCCTCCTGGTCCCAGGCGGCCCAGGCCAGTCAGCTCAAATGGGCGATGGCCTCCTGCGCGACTGGCTCCTCGAGGCCGACAAGACCTCCACGTGGACCACCAGCGTCTGCACAGGCGCCTTGATCCTCGCGGCGGCCGGCCTCCTGGACGGCCGCCAGGCCACCACCTACTGGCTAGCCATGAACGAACTAGCCAGCCTAGGCGCCAAGCCAGTCCAGACCCGCTACGTCTTCGACGGCAAATACGCCACTTCCGCCGGCGTCTCGGCCGGCATCGACATGGCCCTGGCCCTAGCATCCCGCCTGGTAGGCGAAGAAACCGCCCAGGCAATCCAGCTAGGCATCGAATACGCCCCAGACCCCCCCTTCACCGCCGGCTCCCCAACCACCGCCCCGCCCGCCCTCGTCGCCGCCCAACGCGCAACCAGCCGCTTCCCCAACCCGTAACCCCCACCGGACGAACCCCACCCACGAACGAACCCCACCCCACCGAACGTGGTCGATGTGACATCGTCCACCCTCTTACGTAGTCGATGCGTCACCGACCGCGTTCCCCCGACCCCGGGCGGCGCTTCCGCCGGTCACGCAGCCAACCCCCGGGCAGGCGTTTCCCAAAGATGATGGGTCGTTAGGCACCCTCTGGTGTGCCTAACGACCCATCATGTTGCCGCCAAGGCAGGCGACCTCCAAAGACAGTGGATAGTTAGGCACCCTCAGGTGTGCCTAACTATCCACCATGTTCGCGCCAAGGCACGCGCCCCCAAGTCGTTGTGACTCGAGGGAAGCAATGGGCGCCAGTGGTTCGACGCCGCGCCCGTCCACCGACCCAGGAGAGAAGCCAGCGCCCCCACCATCAGGGAGTCACGTGGACGCCTGAACGTGTCCCGTAGTCATAGTGATAGACCTGAACACCCCCGACGTACGCGACCTCCGCGCGAGACATCACGTCCAACGGATCCCCGGACCAGACCACGACGTCCGCGTCCTTGCCGGCGGTCAGCGACCCGAGCCGGTCGTCGACGCCGATGATCCGCGCCGGGTTGATGGTCACGGCGCGCAGCGCGGTCTCGCGGTCCAGGCCTTCCTTGACCGCCAGCGTGGCCTGGTGGATCAGGAAGTGGATCGGCACCACCGGGTGGTCGGTGGTGATCGCGATCGTGACGCCCGCGGCGGCTAGCCGTCCCGGGTTGGCCAGCGACCGGTTCCGCAGCTCGACCTTGGACCGCGAGGTGAACAGCGGCCCGATGATGACGGGGATCCCGGCGGCGGCGATCTTGTCCGCGATCAGGTGCGCCTCGGTGCCGTGGTCGATCACCAGCCGGTAGCCGAACTCATCCGCGATGCGCATCGCCGTGGCGATGTCGTCCGCGCGGTGGCAGTGCTGGCGCCAGGGGATTTCCCTGCGCAGCACGCGGGCCAGCGCCTCGAGTTTCAGGTCCCGGGCAGTCGGCTCCTTACGTTCCGGCGAATCGTTTTTCTCGAAGTCCTGCTTGGCAATGTAGTTCCGCGCGTCGGTGAAAGCCGCCCTGATGACGGCCGCGGTGCCGAGCCGGGTGGCCGGGGTCTCCTTGCGCTCGCCGTAGACGCGCTTGGGGTTCTCGCCGAGCGCCGACTTCAGGCCCGCGGGCTCGCGTAGCACCATGTCGTCGACCGTGCGGCCCCAGCAGCGGATGGCCACCGTCTGGCCGCCGATCGGGTTGCCCGATCCGGGGTTGACGTTGACCGCGAGCACACCGCCGGCGATCGCGTCGCGAAACCCCTCTTCCGCCGGGTTGATCGCATCGAGCGCCCGCACGTGGGCCTGCACAGGCCCGGTCATCTCGTTGGTGTCGGAGCCCGCCCAGCCCTCGCCCTCTTCGTGCACGCCGAGGTGGGCGTGCGCGTCGATGAACCCGGGCAGCACCCACTTGCCGGCGGCATCGACGACGTCGGCGCCGGAAGGGAGCGTGAAGTCAGGACCAGCGACAGCCGCGATCTTGCCGTCCACCAGCAGGACCGTCCCGCCGTCGATCGGCTCGCCCTCGATCGGGACGACGTACCCGCCCGTTATCGCGATGCTGTTGCTGGCCACGCAACCGCCCTTTCCTCATGCGTTTGGGTTGACTTCACTATCCTTTCACCGCGCGCCGATGTACGCGCGAGCCTTGGCCGTGCGCACCGCCTCCTGCAGCGCGTCGATGTCGTAGGCGCCGTAGTACCTGTTGCCGTTGATGAAGAACGTCGGGGTGCCGGACACGGTGGCCAGGTCGGCGGAGTCGACGTCTTCGGCGATCCTGGCGGCGCCGGTGTGCCTGCGCAGGTCGGCGGAGAACTTCTCGGTGTCGAGGCCGAGGTCGGCCGCGTACCTGAGCAGGTCCTTGACCGTGAGCTCGCTCTGATGATCCATCAGCGTGTCGTGCATCTCCCAGAACTTGCCCTGCCGGTCCGCCGCCTCGGCGGCCTCCGCGGCCATTTGCGCGTGCGGGTGAACGTCGGTGAGCGGCAGGTGGCGGAACACGAACCGCAGCTCGGCGTGTCCCCTGAGCAGCTCGCGGACGTGCGGCTCGGCCTGCCCGCAGTACGGGCACTCGAAGTCGCCGTATTCCACCAGCGTGACAAGCGCGTCGTCGTCTCGCGGCCCCCTGATGTGGTCGCGGTCGGGGTCGACGGGCATCGCGAGGTCAGTGACCGTCTCGGCGGTGCCGAGCAGCGCCCGCAGCCTGGTCCTGACCGGCAGCCGGCCGAGCACCCGGAAGAACGCCCAGGTGAGGATCGCGGCGCAGACCGCGCCCGACAGGATGCCGAGCTTGGCCTCGGCCAGGTCGTTCCCGCTGAGCGAGAGGGAGGCGATCAGCAGCGCGACGGTGAACCCGATCCCGGCGACCAGGCCGGCGCCGGTGACGGCGCCCCAGCCGACCGGCGGGGACAGCCTGCCCTTCGACAGCCGGGTGGCCAGCCAGGCGGTGCCCCCGGTGCCGATGGGCTTGCCCACCAGATAGCCGACCATGATGCCGATCGTGGCGGGGGAGGCGTAGGCGTGCGACAGGAATGAACCGGTGATCCTGATGTCCGCGTTGGCCAGCGCGAACAACGGAACGATCACGTAACTGGCCCACGGGTGGTAGCGCTGCTGCAGTCGCTCGTTGGGGGAGATCGCGATCCGCACCTCCTCGCGGGCTTCGGCGGCGAGCCGGGCGGTGGGCTGCTCACGGAACATCCGGAACGTCTCGGTGGCCTGCGTCAGGTCCTCCCGGTTCGCCGGGTAGGCGACGGTGAGCAGCCCGATGACCAGGCCGCTGACGATCGGGTCCACCCCCGACTCGAAGAACGCCACCCAGGAGGCGATGCCGATCAGCGCGTACACCGGGCCGTTGCGGATCCCGCGCCTGGAGAGGACTCCGTAGGCGACGAGCAGCAGCGCGCCCATGACGAGCGCCATCCATCGCACGTTGCTGCTGTAGAAGCCGGCGATGACCACGATCCCGCCGAGGTCGTCGACCACCGCGAACGTGAGCAGGTAGGTGCGCACCCGGTCCGGCAGGCCCTTGCCCGCCAGCGCGAGCGCGCCGAGCGCGAACGCGGTGTCGGTGGACATGGCGGCGCCCCAGCCGCGCGCGGTGGGCTGGCCGGCGTTGATCGCGAGGAAGATCACGATCGGCACGATCATGCCGCCGAGCCCGGCGAGCACCGGCAGCGTCAGCCTGCTGCGCACCCGCAGCTCGCCCATGTCGAACTCGCGGCGCGCCTCCAAGCCGACCACGAGGAAGAACAGGGCCATCAGCCCCGAGTTCACGAACGTCCGCAGGTCCATCGACAGGCTGTGGCTGTCGACGCGGACCTCCAGCGGCGTCGACCACAGCCGCTCGTAGCTGCCCGCGGCCACGTTCGACCAGATCAGGGCGAGGAGGACACCGCCGACCAGGATGGCGGCGCTGCCGGTCTCCGTCTGGAGGAACTGCCGCAGCGGTGTCTTGCGGATTGGCACCCACAGGGTCCTGGCCGGCTGCGCCGCGGCGGCGGTCTGGGAGTCGGTCATGCCCTTATTGTCGCAGCGCGGAGCCCACCACCCCGAGCTGACCTTTGCGCCCGGCAGGCAACCTCCTAGGATCGCATCCGTGGCACAACAAGATCAGATGGAACCCGACGCCCGTGTGGCGGCCGCCGCGGCGCACTGGAGCTACCGCTTCATCTCCAACGGCACCGACTACGGCGACTTCACCGCGACCCTGAGCAGGATCACCCGCTGGGATGACTGGTGCCGGGAATGGGGAAACACCGCGGCGGAGTACGAGCAGCTCGCCGAGAGCGCGGAGGACGCCGGCCAGCGGGAGACGGCGGCCGGCGCCTGGCGGCGGGCCGCGCTCGCCTGGCACTGGGGCAAGTTCGTCTTCGTCGACCACCCGGACGAGCAGCGCGCCGCGCACGACCATAGCGTCGCCTGCTACCGCCGGGCGGCCGGCTCGCTGACGCCGTCGGCCGAGCTGGTGCGCATCCCCTACGCCGGCACCCAGCTGCCCGCGTACCTGCGCGTCCCGGCCGGCCCACGGCCCCCGGTGGTGATCATGGTGCCCGGCCTCGACTCCACCAAGGAGGAGCTGCAGGCCACCGCCGAGTACTACCTGGCCCGCGGCCTGGCCACGATCGCGATCGACGGCCCTGGCCAGGGCGAATCCGAGTACGAGCTGCCGATTGAGCCCGCTTACGAGAAGGTGGCCACCGCTGCGGTGGACTACCTGCGGACTCGCGAGGACGTGGACGGGGAGAAGACCGGGCTGTTCGGAGTGAGCCTCGGCGGCTATTACGCGGCCCGCGCCGCGGCCTACGAGCCGCGCCTGGCGGCGGTCGTCTCGCTGGCCGGCCCGTACCGCTTCGAGCTGGACTGGGACGACCTGCCCGCGCAGACCAAGGCGACCTTCCAGGCCCGCTCCGGGGCGGCGAGCGAGGCAGAGGCGCGGGCGAAGGCCGCCGAGCTCACCCTCGAGGATGCCGTCGGCCGCATCAGCATCCCGCTGCTCGTGGTGGGCGGCGGCAGGGACCGGATCGTGCCCGCCTACCACCAGGAGCGGCTGGCGAAGGAGGCGCCGGGCGCCGAGCTGCTGCTCTACCCGGACGGCAGCCACGGCGTGACCAACCGCGCCTACGAGTCGCGCTCCCGGATGGCCGACTGGCTGGCCGGCCACCTCACGAAGGCGTAGCCAGGCGATGCCCGCGCACGAGGTCACCAACCAGCCGCCCCCGCTGACCGGTTACGACGCCTCCGACGACCCGGCCCTGCTCAGCGCCCTGCGGCGCGAGCGGGCCGGCTGGGCAGAGCCGGAGCTGCGCGAGCTCGGCAGGCTGGCTGGGGGTGAGCAGGCGCAGGACAACGGCCGGCTCGCCAACGAGCACCCGCCGCGGCTGCGCACCCACGACAGGTACGGCCACCGCATCGATGAGGTGGAGTTCCATCCCGCCTGGCACGACCTGATGGCGACCGCGGTCGGCCACGGGCTGCACGCGGCCCCGTGGCGCGACAGCCGTCCCGGCGCGCACGTGGCCCGCGCGGCCGGCTTCTACGTCTGGGGCCAGGCCGAGGCCGGGCACCTGTGCCCGGTGTCGATGACGTACGCGGTCGTGCCCGCGCTGCGGCACGCGCCCGCCCTGGCCAGCGCGTACGAGCCGCTGCTGGCCGCGGCCAGCTACGACTTCGGCCTCCGGCCCCCGCTGGGCAAGCGCGGGCTGCTCGCGGGCATGTCGATGACCGAGAAGCAGGGCGGCTCCGACGTCCGCGCGAACACCACGGCCGCGCTCGCGCAGCCGGACGGCAGCTACCTGATCACCGGCCACAAGTGGTTCACCTCCGCCCCGATGGGCGACCTGTTCATGGTCCTGGCCCAGATCCCGGGGAAAGGCCTGTCCTGCTTCCTGCTGCCCCGCGTGCTCCCCGACGGCACCCGCAACGGCATGCGCCTGATGCGGCTGAAGGACAAGCTCGGCAACCGGTCGAACGCCTCCGCGGAGGTCGAGTACGAGAACGCGACGGCGTGGCTGGTGGGGGACGAGGGCCGCGGCGTCCGGACGATCATCGACATGGTGAACTCGACCAGGCTTGACTGCGTGCTCGGCGCCGCGACCGGGATGCGCCTGGGCGTCATCCACGCGGCGCACCACGCCGCCCACCGCACGGCGTTCGGCGTCAGGCTCGCCGAACAGCCGCTGATGGCCAACGTCCTCGCCGACCTCGCGGTCGAGTCGGAGGCGGCGACCACGGTGGCGCTGCGGCTGGCCGGGGCCACCGACCGGGCCGCCCGTGGCGACGAGCGGGAGGCCGCGTTCCGCCGGCTGGCGCTGGCGGTGACCAAGTACTGGGTGTGCAAGCAGGCGCCCGCGCACGCGGCCGAGGCGCTGGAATGCCTGGGCGGCAACGGCTACGTCGAGGAGTCCGGCATGCCCAGGCTGTACCGGGAGGCGCCGCTCGGGTCGATCTGGGAAGGGTCGGGAAACGTCGCCGCGCTCGACGCGCTGCGCGCGCTGACCCGCCAGCCGGAAGCCGCCGAGGCGTTCTTCGCCGAGCTCGACCTCGCCGCGGGCGCCGACCGCCGGCTGGACGAGGCGATCGCGCGGCTCCGCAAGGAGGCCGCCGACCCGGCTGAGTCGTCCGCCCGCCGCCTCGCCGAGGACATGGCCGTCACCCTCCAGGCGGCGCTGCTGATCCGTGACGGTCACCCCGCGGTGGCGGACGCCTTCGCCGCTACCCGGCTGGCCGGCGACCGCGGCCACGCCTACGGGACCCTCCCGCCCGGCGTTCGCGTCGCGGACATCCTCCCGCGCGCCACCCCGGCAGGCTAACCCGGCGCGTCAAACGCCGCCAGGCCGCCACCCTGCGTCAGGTGAACGTGATCGTCACATGAGTGAAGCCGAGCGAACTGAGCATGCTCGTGAGCATGGCCTGGGTGTTCCGCTGCGCGTCGGCGACCAGCGGGCTCTGGTTGGCGGCGGTCTGGATCTTTTGCTGGGCGAGCATGTAGACCTGCTGCTGGCTGTTCGGGTTGCCGGAGAAGAAGTTCCCGATCCGGTTCAGCAGCCCCTGCTGCTCGGCATAGACGTAGGACTGGTCGACGTTCAGCACGGCCGGCTCGAGCCGGGCGTGCGGCACCTTGACCGACACCGTGGTCCGGTCTGGGGACACCTGGATCGCCTGGCCCTTGAGCTGGGAGAAGTCGACGTACGCGATGTCCGAGCCCTGGCCGATGAACAGCGTCTCGCTGCCCTGCAGGAACGACGGGATGAATGAGACCCGCTTGGTCAGGTCGACGACGACCTGGAACGAGCCGTTGGCCGCCTCGTAGCGGCTCAGCGAGGTAATCGATTTGAGCAGCGCGGGACCGCCGCGGTCGGTGGTGGTCTGCGTGAACGGGTTGCGCAACTGCGGCAGCAGGTGCACGGCCGACAGCACGACGACCACCGCCAGGACGGCGACCACGGCAATCAGCGCCGTGACCAGTCGGCCCGCGAGCCTTCCACTTCGAGATACCAGCGTCACGGGACTGCGACTACCCGGCAGCGGCGCGGTAATTCGCCGAATTCACGGCGAACCGGCATATTTCCCGGCAGCCGGGCAGAACATGGAGCGTGAATCGCCGCCGTCCAAGAACTCGCCTCGGCCGGGTCCTGCTGTGGATCATCCTGATCATCGTGGCGCTGATCGTCCTGTCGGTGCTCTTCGGTGGCTTCCAGAAGGGCACCAATTCGGCCACTGGGCTAAACATCGGGCTAAACATGGCGCGGGGCGGGCCGCATTATGCGGCCCGCCCCGCGGGCTAACCCCGGCGTCGGGGTGCTTGAGCGTCAGGCGGTCGGCCCGGACGCCAGCGTCACCGTCGCGGTGTGCGACTGGCCGGTGGCGTCGGTCCAGCCGATGCTGACCTTGTCTCCCGGGTGGAGACCCACCATGATCTTCTGGATGTCGGTGCTGGAGCTGACGGTCTCCCCGTTGAGCGAGGTAACCACGTCGCCCTGGCCGAGCCCGGCGGTCGCCGCCGGCGTGCCCGACGCGGCGCCCGCGAGCGCCACGCCTGACGAGCCCTGCTGGTCGGAGCTGGCGATCTCGAGGCCGAGGAAGGCCGTCGCGCCGATGTGCACGGTGGACGAGGCCTGGCCGGCCTCGATCTGGGCGGCGATGGACAGCGCGGTGTCGATCGGGATCGCGTAGCCCTGCGTGGTGCTCGCCTGACCGGAGCCGGATGACCCGGTGCTGCCGGACCCGGTGCTGCCGGACCCAGTGCTGCCGGACCCGCCGAACCCGCTGCCGGACCCGTCACCGAACCCGCCGAACCCGCCGAACGGGTCGCCGGACCCGCCGGACCCGCCGACCTGGCTGCCCGACGTGGAGGCCGCGGTGTCCATGCCGATGATCTGACCGTAGGAGTTCACCAGGGGGCCGCCCGAGTCGCCGGGCTGGATGTCGGCGTTGGTCTCGATCAGGCCGCTGAGCTGCTCCGACGATCCGCCGCCCTCGTCGGAGGCGGTGATCGACTGGTTGAGCGCGGTGACCGCGCCCGGCGCCACCGACGGGGTGCCGCCGGCGCCGCCGGCGTTGCCGAGCCCGACCACGTTGTCGCCGACCTTCACCGTCGAGGAGTTGCCGGTCGTGGCGGTGGTCAGCCCTGACGCGCCGGACAGCTGCAGCACGGCGACGTCGTGGCTCTCGTCGTAACCGACGACGGTCGCCTTGTAGGTCTTGCCGTTGCCGATGTCGGTGACGCTCACCGACGTGGCGCCGTTGACCACGTGGTTGTTCGTCAGAATCTCGCCGTTGGAAGTCAAGACGATGCCGGTGCCCATGGCCGTGGCGCCCTGGTAGCCGAGGGTTGAGGTCACGTCGACCAGACCGGGGTCGACCCGGCTGGCGATCTGCGATGTGGACAGCATGGTCTTCGACGTCGCTGTGGCGTTCCCGGTCGGCGTGCTGCCGCCCTGGGACAGCCCGATGCCCGCGCCAGCCCCGACGGCCAGCGCCACCACAGCGGTCGCGGTCAGCCCGAGCGCGTGCCGGCCACGCGACCGCCGCGGCGGCTCCGGCACCGGGTACGCACCAAACGGGTGCTGTGCGAATGGCTCACTCATGGTTTCCTGACACCCCGTGTTCTGTTCGCGGTTCTCACTTGCTGTACCTAGAGAATCGGCTGCGAACCTGGACGGTGGCAGAAAAGACCATCAAGCGGAGCTATAGGTCTCCTGAAGATCTCCTGATGATCCTAAGGCTGGCCGTAGTTAATGCTACCTGAGCGCGGCGGGTGTCTCCGCGTCGTCGCGCAGGTGCCCGCTCAGCTCCTTGCCGCTGTGCGCGATCACGAAGAAGATCACGCCGACAATGGCGACGATGAACATCACGACCAGTGTAATCCAGTCGAGGTTGAAGTAGGCGCGGGGGCTGCTCAGCCCGGTCGGCAGCACCACGTTGAGCAGCATCACCAGCAGGTACACCCCGGCCACGATGGTCACCGGCCAGGCCCACCTGCCGAGCCTGAACTTGCCCTCAGGTATCCAGCCGCGCGCCCGCGCGATCGCGGCGCCGATCACCGTCAGCAGGAACGACAGGTAGATACCCGAGACGCCGAACGAGACCAGCGAGACGAGCACGTTGGTGTTGGCCGGATAGGTGAACCACAGGATGTGCACGTCCTTCGTCGGCGAGGCGAACTCGAGCAGCACGAACAGCACCGTCACCACGGCGCCGCCGAGCAGCGCGTTGATCGGTGTCTTGAACCGCGGCGACACGTGCGAGATCCACCGCGCCGCGGGCAGCGCGCCGTCGCGGGCGTAGGAGAACGCCAGCCGGGACCCGGCGCCCTGCACCGAGGTGCCGCAGGAGAAGAACGCGAAGATGATCAG
>DATBBI010000006.1:0-2523 GCA_036271115.1 Trebonia sp. | reverse complement strand
GCTTGGCGCGAGCGGTGCCCGGGGTGACTAGACTTACCGAACGACCCCCCGTGCGGCGTTTACCTCGCCAACCCCCCCAGGGCCGGAAGGCAGCAAGGGTACGTGGGCTCTGACGGGTGCGCGGGGGGTCCTCCCTTTCCGGGGACCGGGCCCCCTGTCTCAATCGCGGGGTGGCGACGGGCTTGGCCTGCGAGGATAACGTCATGGCGGAAGACTCCGAGGAAACCGGGCGCACGCGGCAGAACCTGGCCCTGTACCGCAAGTACCGCCCCGCCACCTTCGCAGAAGTCCGCGGCCAGGATCACGTCACGCAGCCGCTCCGCCAGGCGCTGCGTAGCGGCCGGATCAACCACGCCTATCTGTTCAGCGGCCCGCGCGGCTGCGGCAAGACGTCCAGCGCCCGCATCCTGGCCCGCTCCCTCAACTGCGTGAACGGCCCGACCCCTGACCCGTGCGGGGTCTGCGACTCGTGCGTGGCGCTCGCCCCGTCCGGGCCCGGCTCGATTGACGTCATCGAGATCGACGCCGCCAGCCACGGCGGCGTCGACGACGCTCGCGACCTGCGCGAGCGGGCTTTCTACGCCCCGGTCGCCGGCCGGTTCAAGATCTACATCATCGACGAGGCGCACATGGTGACGCAGCAGGGCTTCAACGCCCTGCTCAAGCTCGTCGAAGAGCCGCCGCCGCACCTGAAGTTCATCTTCGCGACCACCGAGCCTGAAAAGGTCATCGCGACGATCAGGTCCAGGACGCACCACTACCCGTTCCGGCTCATGGCGCCGTCGGTGATGCGCGAGCTCACCGAGGAGATCCTCAACTCCGAAGGGGTCAAGTTCGACCCCGCGGTGCTGCCGCTCGTGGTGCGGGCCGGCGCCGGTTCCGCCCGTGACACGCTGTCCATCCTCGACCAGCTGCTGGCCGGCTCTGACGACAGCGGCATCAGGTACGACCGCGCGGTCGCGCTGCTCGGCTACACCGACGCCACCCTGCTCGACGAGATCGTGGACGCGTTCGCGGCGGGCGACGGCGCGGCGGTGTTCCGGGTGGTGAACCGGGTAATCGAAGGCGGCCACGAGCCGCGCAGGTTCGCGACCGACATGCTGGACAGGTTCCGCGACCTGATCGTGCTCGCCTCGGTGCCTGACGCGATCACCACCGGCCTGCTCGACGTGCCGCCGGACCGCGCGGAGGCGCTGACCGCGCAGGCCAGCCGCTCCGGCCTGGCGGCGCTGACCCGTGCCGCCGAGATCATCAGCGCGGGCCTCGACCAGATGCGCGGCGCGACCTCACCGCGGCTGTTGCTCGAGCTGATATGCGCACAGGTGCTCCTCCCGGCGGCGGCGACCGACGAGCGTTCCGTCCTGGCCAGGCTCGAGCGACTCGAATCGGGTGCGGTAAATCAGTCTTATCCGGAACGTACGCTGCCGGCTCCGGAACCTTCTGCAACTCCCGAGCCGGGCCGGCCTGGCAGCGCGGCGCCTTCCCAGCCAGCCCCCGGGTCTGACGCCGGTCGGCCGCTGGCCGCTCAGACCGCCCAGCCGGCGCCGACGGCGCCGGCTGCCCCGGAGACCGATGGCCCAGCGCGGCCGCCGGCGGAGCCATCGCGCCCGCACGCGGCGCGCCCGGCGCCCGCCGGTCCCGCCGTCGAACCGGCGTCATCTCGGGCCGCCCCGGGCGCTGCCGCCCCCGCTGGCCCGCGCGGCGCGGCCACGGCGGAGACGCTCCGGCAGGGGTGGGACGGCGTGCTCGAGGCGCTGAAGGCCAAGCGGCGAGTCGCCTGGATGCTGCTCAGCAACGCCAGCGTCGTCTCGCTCGACGAAGGCGTACTGACCCTCAGGTTCCCGCGACAGGGCGACGTCAAGGGCTTCCAGAGCAGCGGGTACGAGGATCTGCTCAAGCAGGTGCTGCAGGCGCGGTTCGGGGTGAACGTCGTGGTCCGGGCCGTCTCCGGGGGAGACTCGCCGCCCGGAGAGCGGCATCGCCAGGGACCAGGGCCGGTACCGCCGCCGTCCGCGCCGCCCGCGGGACAGCCCGCGGGCGCCCATTCCGGAGAGGCGCCCGCCGCGGCGGACCCGCCGTCGGACCCGCCGCCCGCGGCGTCCAGGCCGGCCGCGGCCGAGCCGCCGTCGGCGCCTGCCCCGCCGGCGGACGGAGCGGGGCGCCGGGGCGGAGGGACGGGCCCGTTCGGGATATCTGATCTTCCCCCGCCGCCTGATGAGGAGTTCGATCCTGACGACGAGGACATGACGGTGCCCGCGGCGGCCGATCTGACCGGCATGGCGCTGGTGCAGCGCGAACTGGGTGCCCAGATCATCGCCGAATACGAGGACTAGCGGCGGGTTCGTGGGCTTAGCAGAAGCTGCACGGAAGTAGGCTTCCGGTTATGGAACCTGGCGGTTTTGACATGCAGCAGATTTTCGCTGCCGCGCAGCAGATGCAGGCGCAGCTGGCGAACGCTCAGCAGGCGCTCGCCGACAGCGAAGTGACCGGGACGGCGGGCGGCGGCGCCGTGCGCGCCGTCGT
>DATBBI010000005.1:0-18706 GCA_036271115.1 Trebonia sp. | reverse complement strand
TTCTTGCCGAACCACCCTCCGCGACCGATGGATAACCACCCCGGGGATTGTCCCCGACTCGGCGGGCTTTCTGCTGGCAGCGACGGTGATGTGGATGATCTTGCTCGGCTTGTCGATCAGGCCGTGCACCTCGGCCGCCGTTTCGTGGCTGAGAACCGCTCCTGGACCAGCCCGCAACACCGCGGCCCATAGCCGTGCCTCGCGCGGCGGCACTCCGCTGAAGGCCGCGTAAGTCCCCCGCTGCAGCCGCTGCCAGGCTCCGGACTTGGACCTATTCGACAGGGCACCCGGCGACACTCCATGGCTGGCGGCCTGGCGACGGCTGACAACCCTGGCCTGAAAATCAAGCAGCTCACGCCAGGTGATTGGTTGTGGATTTGCCATAGCCTCAAGCTTTCTGGCAACCAGACCATGATCGCCAGAGTGAACTTCCAGCCTGTGGATAACCACCTAGTTCGTGTGCCCGCCTGTGGAAAACTCCCGCTTAGGCAATTATCGTGTCGAGTTCGGCACCGAAAACAGGGCCTAACTCGACACGATAAATCCCGGCAGCCGGTCAGCAGCCGGGTCAGCCGACGCCTGCGTAGGAGTGCATACCGGTGATGAAGACCTGGACCACCAGCATGTTGAACGTCAGGCTCGCGAAGCCGAGCAGCTGGATGTAGTGCGCGCGGCGGCCTCGCCAGCCCGCGGTAGCACGGGCGTGCAGGTAGCAGGCGTATAGCACCCAGGTGATGAACGCCCAGGTCTCCACCGGGTCCCAGCCCCAGTAGCGGCCCCAGGCCTGGTCCGCCCAGATCGCGCCGGCGATAACGCCGAACGTCCAGATCGGGAACCCGAACACCACGGTCCGGTAGGTCAGCTTGTCCAGCTGCGCCGCCGAAGGGATCCGCGCGAGCAGCCCGTTGCCCGGCTGCGCTTTCCCGGCCGCGACCCGCGCACGGTAGCGCTCGACGACGAGGTACATGACCCCGAGCACAGCCGCGACGAAGAAGATGCCCGTCGCCAGGGTCATGGCGGTCACGTGGATGCTCAGCCAGTATGACTGCAGCGCGGGCACCAACGGGCCGGCGGCCGTGTAGATGACCGTCTCGGCGAGACCGAGCGCCACGACCACCGCGCCCATCACGAACACGCCGAGCGCCCACGCCCTGTACCGCACCATCATGTAGCAGAAGAAGATCGCGGCTACGCAGGTCAGCGCCGTCACGAACTCGTACATGTTGCCCCACGGCGCGCGATGGACCGCGAAGCCCCTGGTGACGACCGCCACCAGGTGGGCGAGGATGCCGAGCGCGCTGAACGCCACGGCGGCCCGCACCCAGGGGCCCGCCTCCCAGATGGCGCGCAGCGCGGGCACCTGCCGCGCGGGCAGCGCCGCGTCACCAGCACCGGCGCCGCCGGAACCGGGACCGCCGGAACCCGCGTCCGCCGGGACTGCCTGCGCTCCGTCCGCCAAACCCGCCGCCCCCGGCGTCTCGCCGCCGCTCGCGCCCTGAGCCACGCCCTGGGCCGCGCCCACCGTCGCGAGCTGCGTGGCACGCTCGCCGGAGGCGACGGCGGCGCCAGCGGCCTTCGCCCGGCGCGGCCGGCCGAAGGCGAAGTCGCCCGCGAACCCGATCACCGCGAGCGAGTAGATGACGATCGCCGCGACGAGGAAGTCGCCGCTGACCTGCGCCAGGCCTAGGTTTACGGACACGAGCTCACGCTCCTGCTTCTGACTGGTTGTTAGGCTCAGGTTTCTGCTGGGCGGCGAGTTCCGCGGCCAGTTCGGCGAACTCCTCCTCGAAGCCGCCGCTGGCGTCGGTGCGCGCCAGCCCGCCGACCGTCACCACGGAGCCGCTGCCGGATGCGGCAGGCACCGCCCGCACGAACACCCGCCGCCGCCGCACGAGGAACGACAGCAGCAGCCCGCCCAACGCGAGCATCCCGCACACGAGCGCGGGCACCTGGCCGGGGTCGTACGTGATCGCCAGCGACACCCACTGCTTGACGCCGACGAACGTGATCGCCCCGCGCCCGCCTGGCAGCGTCCACGTCTGCCCGGGCAGCATCAGGTGCGGCGACCCGGCGACCTTCGTCATCCCCGCCGTGTTCAGCTGGTAGACCGACTGCGGGGCCCCGGAGTTCATGCCGAGGTTGCCCGAGTAGCCGATCAGCGACACGGCGGGAAAATCGTCAGCGGGGAACGCCGACTCGAGGGTGCCGCCGACCGACACCGCGGTCGGCACGAACACGCCCATGAAGCCGAGCGACGCGTCCGAGGCCTTGACCACCCCGTCGGAGAGGAACGTCCCGGTGTTAGCCGGGATGAACGGCGTCGCCTCGTTGTAGGCCACGTTCCCGTGCGAGTCGGTCACCTTGAATACCGGCGCGTACCCGTGCCCGATCAGGTAGATCTTCGTGGAATCCACCGACAGCGGGTCGTTGATCCTGATGTTGTACGTCCGCGACGGAGCGCCCGGCGACGGGGAGTAGGTGACGGTGGCGTTGAAGTCGGAAGGCTGCCCGCGCGACTCCCCCGACCTCAGGTAGCTCGCCGAGAAGCGATCCAGTGTCAGCGAGAACGGCGCCAGGTCCGACCCGCTGACCAGCCGTCCGGGGTGGAACTCGTCCAGCGCCGGCATCGTGTCGGAGAACCGCTGCCCTTCGACCAGCAGCTTGTCCGCCTTGTAGCCGAACAGCCCGCCGAGCGCGATCGACACAAGCACCCCGAGCAGCGCGAGGTGGAACAGCAGGTTGCCCGCCTCCCGCAGGTAGCCCTTCTCCGCCGACACCCAGTGGCCGTCGTCACCCGAGGCGGGCCGCCGCAGCCGGAACCGCTGCCCGCCGAGCATCGCGGCGGCCGCGTCCACGGCGGCCCCCGGCGCCAGCGATGACGGGAACGACGCCGAGTGCGGCAGCCGTCCCAGGTTCCGCGGCGCCCGCGGCGGCGGCGTCCGCGCGGAGCCGGCCAGCTTGAACGTCCGCGGCACGACGCACCCGACCAGCGACGTGAACAGCAGCAGGTAGACCGCCGCGAACCACGGCGTGGCGAACACGTTGAACAGCCCGAGATGGTTCAGCCACGGCGCGAGCGCGGGGTGCGAGGCGTAGTACTGCTGCACCGCGGCGGGGTCGGACCCCTGCTGCGGCAGCACCGACCCGGGCACCGACCCGAGCGCGAGCAGGAACAGCAGCACAAGCGCGGTCCGCATGGAGGTGAGCTGACGCCATCCCCAGCGCAGCCAGCCCGCGGACGGTCCCGTCCCCGCGCCGCTGCCGGTCGCGTCCGGTTCCGTCTCCGTTATCCCGAACGAGACCGTCTCTTCGCCCTGGGCCGCCGCCTGCTCCCGCGGCGTGTGCACGTCGGTCATGGGCTCGCCGCCACGTCGTTGAGGATCGTCGTCATTGACTGGAAGCTGATCTTGCCGATTACCAGGCCCGCGATGTGCCCGGTCCGGTCGATCACGACCGTGGTGGGCGTATAACCGACCGATGCCACCCGGCTGAAGTCCTGGACGATGGAGTAGCTCGCGTCGTTCACGCTCGGATAGCCGATGCCGATGTCGCGGGTGAAGGCGACCGCGTTCGCGGTGGTGTCCCCCACGTCGTCGCCGAGGAACGACACGCCCTTCGAGCGGTACTGCTCCGACAGCACCGCGAGCGTTGGGCCCTCCGCGCGGCACGGCGCGCACCACGAGCCCCAGAAGTTCAGCACGACCACCTTGCCGCGGTAGCTGGCCAGCCGGATCGGCGTCCCGGTAAGCGACGTTCCTGTGAAGTCAGGCGCCAGCGCGCGGTGCCCCGCCGAGTACACCTGCTGGCTGTTGTCGCCGCCGATGTAGGTGACGCCGCTGGCCTGCCCGCTTCCTGCGGTCAGCGTGACCGCGAGCGCGCCTGCCAGCAGGACGGCGGCAACGGCCGCCACAGTGACGACCGTCCGGCGCTTGGCTCTGAACACCGGCGGTTCCTTAGGATCTCCTACAGGGGGTAGTACCCGGTCTATTGTGCCCTATCAGGGTCGGCAACCTGTCGCCGGGGCGGTACGGCGTAGGAAACGCCGGTGAGCTGGTCCCCGTCGAAGGTGAAGCTGGTGACCGAGCCCAGGGCGCACTGCCTGGCCTTCGGGTTGTGCCATAGGCGCCTGTGCTCGGCGGCGAGCCGGCTGACCCAGATCGGCAGCTGGTGGCTGACGCAGACAGCCTCCTTGCCGCGGGCGGCTTCCCTCGCCTCGGCGATGGCTTCCCGCATCCTGGCCGCGACCTCCGTGTACGGCTCGCCCCACGACGGCCGGAAGGGGTTCCACAGGTACCGCCAGTTTCCCGGGTTCACCGCGAGCTGGGCGAGCGTCACGCTCCTGCCCTCGAGCACGTTCGCCGACTCGATCAGCCGGTCGCTGGTGACGATCTCGAGTCCCAGCCGCTCGGCCACCGGGGAGGCGGTCTCCTGCGCGCGCTCGAGCGGCGAGGCGAAGATCGCCGCGACCGGGCGGCCGTCGAAGAAGTCAGCGGCGGCGGCGGCCATCATCCGCCCGTTTGCCGACAGGTGGTAGCCGGGCAGGCGCCCGTACAGGACGTGGTCCGGGTTGTGCACTTCACCGTGCCTGAGCAGGTGCACGACAGTGGTCTCGGCCATGGCCCCGCCAGCTTACCGGTTCACCCGAGCGCGACGGCGGCGGCTCGTGCGGCAGCCGGGAGGGCGTCGGCGACGCGGGACAGCGCGTGCTCGTCGTGGGCGGCGGAGACGAACCACGCTTCGAAGGCCGACGGTGGCAGGTAGACGCCGCCGTCGAGCATCGCGTGAAAGAACGCCGCGTAGGCGGCGGTGGACTGGGCCTTGGCATCGGCGAAGTTCCGTACCGGTTCCGTGCGGCCGAGGAAGACGGTGAACAGGTTCCCCGCCGTGGACAGGCAGTGCGGCACCCCCTCCTTGTCCAGCACCGCCGACACCTGCGCCGACAGCGTGCTGGCGAAGGAGTCGACCGCCTCGTAGACCGCCCGCGTGCAGGCGCGCAGGGTGGCCAGGCCGGCCGCCGTCGCCAGCGGGTTGCCCGACAGCGTGCCCGCCTGGTAGACGGGCCCGACGGGAGCGAGCCGCTGCATCACCTCCGCACGGCCGCCGAACGCCGCGCACGGCAGCCCGCCGCCCATCACCTTGCCGAACGTCACGAGGTCGCCGCGGACGCCGTCCACCCCGTACCACCCGGAGGGGGACACGCGGAAGCCGGTGAGCACCTCGTCCATGATCAGCAGCGCGCCCGCGCCGTCGCACAGTGAGCGGAGCAGCTCGTTGAACCCGGCCGCGGGCGGCACCACGCCCATGTTCGCCGGGCAGGCCTCGGTGATGACGCAGGCGATCTCGTCGCCGCGGGCGGCGAACAGCGCCCGTACGGCGTCCGCGTCGTTGTACGGCAGCACGACCGTGTCGGCGGCCGACGCGCCTGTCACCCCCGGCGTGTCAGGCAGCCCGAACGTCGCGACCCCCGACCCGGCGGCGACCAGCAGCGCGTCGACGTGGCCGTGATAGCACCCCGCGAACTTCACCACCAGCGACCGGCCGGTGTAGCCGCGGGCCAGGCGCAGCGCGGACATCGTCGCCTCGGTGCCTGAGTTGACCAGCCGGACCTGCTCGACAGGGGCTCGCGCGATGATCTCCGCCGCCAGCTCCACCTCGCCGGCCGTGGCCGCGCCGAACGACGTCCCGCTCGCCAGCGCTCTCGACACCGCGGTGACGACCGCCGGGTGCGCGTGCCCGAGGATCATCGGCCCCCAGGAGCACACCAGGTCCACGTACCGCCTGCCGTCGACGTCGAACAGGTACGGGCCGAGTCCTCGCTCGATGAACCGGGGCGTCCCGCCCACCGGGCCGAAGGCCCGGACGGGCGAGTTGACGCCGCCAGGGGTTACCTCAAGCGCGCGGGCGAACAGTTCGGCGGAGCGGTCGGTCATGGCTAGCTGCCTTCTTCCTCGCAGGCGTCAACCAGGAACTCGAGCAGCCGTAGCGCGTCAGGCAGCGGCTGTCCCGCGGGCTGCCGGACCCAGCGTACGTCCTGGCCGTCGCCGTACCGGGACGGCGGGGCGAGCACGTAACTGTCCCTGGAGTGCCAGCGCAGCCCCTCCGTCTGGGCGGACGTGTCCGGCGAGGAGTCCAGCCCGCATGACCACCATTCGTCCTCGTCGGCTGGCGCGCCCCTGGTCGCCACGAAGAACAGCATCCGCTCCTCGCCCTGGACGGCGACCGGCCCGGTCGGCACGCCGGCCGCCGCCATCGCCGACAGCGCCGCCGCGCCGGCGACCGCCGGCACGTCCAGAACGTCAAAAACCCGCCCGGTGACGAGTATTACGTTCGCCTCCGGACGGGCTTCCCACCACTTCCTGATCGTCTCGCCGTCCACCGTCGCCTGCATTTGCCAGGTCGGCGACACCGGGTGGGCGCCGGGCGCCGGGCACCCGACCCGGTCACACGAGCACGCACGGCCCGGTTCCGGCGTCCCGTCAAGGCCGCGGCTCGGGTGCGCTCCCGGGCATACCGGCCAGCCCATCTCGGCGTACTCCCGGGCAGCCGCGTCCACTGCCGGCGCCTGTCGTTCCCCCCGGCGACGGCCTCGTCGCCGCATCATCGTCACCATGCCCTGCGCTTCCTCGTCGTCCGCCCCCACCGGCGCCGGGTACGCCAAAGCACCCGGGGCCGTGCCACGGGCGTGGGATAGCGAAATGCTACTAGGTGCGCTAGCGGAGCCGTCGGGCGACCTCGGTAGCCCAGTAGGTCAAGATGACGCTCGCGCCTGCCCGGCGGATCGCGGTGAGGGTTTCCATGATCGCCTTGTCGCGGTCCACCCAGCCGTTCGCCGCCGCGGCCTCGACCATCGCGAACTCGCCACTGACCTGGTAGGCGGCGACCGGCACCAGGACGGTGTCCGCGACCCGGCGGATCACGTCGAGATAGCTCAGCGCAGGCTTGATCATCACCATGTCCGCGCCCTCCGCGAGGTCGAGCTCGACCTCCTTGAGCGCTTCGACCGCGTTGGCAGGGTCCTGCTGGTGAGTGGCGCGGTCGCCGAACTTCGGCGCGCCCTCGGCGGCCTCGCGGAACGGCCCGTAGAACGCCGACGCGTACTTGGCCGAGTACGCGCAGACGGGGATGTTCGGGAAGGCCGCCCGGTCCAGCGCTCTCCTGATGGCGCCCACCTGGCCGTCCATCATGCCGCTCGGGGCGATCATGTGCGCGCCGGCCCGGGCCTGGGCGATGGCGATACTCGCGTAGCGCTCGAGCGTGGTGTCGTTGTCCACGTAGCCGTCGGCGGTGACGATGCCGCAATGGCCGTGATCGGTGTACTCGCACAGGCAGAGATCCGCCATGACGACCAGGTCGTCACCGGTCTCCGCCCTGATGTCGGCGATCGCGGCCTGGGAGATCCCGTCCGGGTCGTCCGCGGCGCTGCCGCGCTCGTCCTTGGCCGCGGGGACGCCGAACACGATGATGCCGCCCACCCCGGCCCCGGCCGCCTCGGCGGCGGCCTTCCGCAGGCTGTCCCTGGTGTGCTGCACGACGCCTGGCATCGAGCCGATCGGCACCGGCTCGGTGATGCCTTCCTTGACGAACACCGGCAGGACGAGCTCTGCGGGACGCAGCGCCGTCTCGGCCACCATGGCGCGCAGTGCCCGCGTGCCGCGCAGCCGCCGCGGCCGCAGCTCAGGGAACCCAGCGGTCATGACCCTCTCCTATCTGGCGAGGCGGCTGCCTAGCGGAGACGACGGCGGGCGCCGCGGCGGCGCTCGCTCGGGCGGCGCAGCGGCTCGCCTGCTTCGGCGGCCGCGTCGCGTTGCGCGGCGCCGAACTCGGCGAGCGCGTCGACCAGCGCGGTGACCGACGGCTTGGATGACGTCACGTCGACCCGCAGGCCGAAGTCGTTCGCCGTCTTCGCCGTCTGCGGGCCGATCACGCCGATCACGGTCACCGCGTGCGGCTTGCCCGCGATCCCGACCAGGTTCCTGACGGTGGACGACGAGGTGAAGAGCACGGCGTCGAACCCGCCGCCCTTAATGGCCTCCCGGATGGGCGCGGGCGGCGGCGCGGCGCGCACCGTGCGGTACGCGGTCACGTCCTCCGCCTCCCAGCCGAGGTCGGTCAGCCTGGCGACGAGGGTTTCCGTGGCAATGTCCGCCCTTGGGAGCAGCACCCGGTTGATCGGGTCGAGCAGGTCGTCGTAGGGCGGCCACGCGTCGGCCAGTCCCTCGGCCGACTGCTGGCCGTCCGGCACCAGGTCAGGCCGGATGCCGAAGTCGAGCAGCGCGGCGGAGGTCTGCTCGCCGACCGCCGCGACCTTGACGCCGGCGAAGGCCCGTGCGTCCAGGCCGTACTCCTCGAGCTTCTCGCGCACCGCCTTGACGGCGTTGGTCGAGGTGAACGCCACCCACTGGTACCTGCCGGTGACCAGACCCTTGACCGCACGCTCCATCTGCTGCGGGGTGCGCGGCGGCTCGACCGCGATCGTCGGGACCTCCTCGGGCACCGCCCCGTACTCGCGCAGCCGGTCGGAGACCGAAGAGGCCTGTTCCCTGGTCCGCGGCACTAGCACCCGCCAGCCGAACAGCGGCTTGGTCTCGTACCAGGAGAACCGGCTCTTGGCCGCGGCGGCCTCGCCGATCACCGCGATGGCGCCGCCTCGGGTGGTGGCCACGGTCACGCCCGCCGCTTTGAGGTCGGGCCCGATCCTGCCGAGAGTGGTGGCGACGGTCTGCTGGTCGGTGGTCGTGCCGTCCCAGGTGATCGCGAACGGCGTCACGTCCGGCCAGCCCGCGGCGATCAGCATCTTGCCGAGGTCCTGCGGGGCGGTCTCCGCGCCGAGGACCACGAGCGTGCCGTGGCCGTAGGACACCTGGCTGGCCTCGCTGGCGTGGATCACGCGCAGCTCGCCGGGGGCGTCGCCGGTCAGCGCGATGCCTGCGTAGGCGGGTACGCCGGTGACGGCGGGCACCCCGGGGACAATCTCGAAGCGGGCCTTGGCCTTGGCGCAGGCCTGCACTTCGGCGGCCGCACCGCTGAGCAGCGGGTCGCCCGGGTACAGCCGGACGGCCAGCCCGCCCGCCTTGGCCGTCTGGAGCAGCGTCCGCACGGTCCCCGCCGCGTCGGTGGCCTCGACGACCTGCGCGTCAGGCCTGAGCAGGCGGCGGACCCGGTCCGCGACCTCGGGCTCGGCCACAACCAGGGCCGCGTCGCCGAGCAGGCGGCTCGCGCGTGTCGTCAGAAGCCCTTCGTCTCCGGGGCCGGCGCCGACAAACGCCACCCAGCCGTCCATGTCAGTCATGCGCATCATTCCTGTCGGTATTGCCGCCCACCAGGTCCGCCGCGCCGAGCGCAAGCATCCGGGCCGCGAGCTCACACCCGAGGCGCGCCGCGTCCGTGGCGTCCGCTTCGGCGTGTTCCCGCACGATCATCTTCTCACCGAGCACGACGGCGTCCAGGCGCAGCTGAGTGCCGCTGAGGGCGGCGTACGCACCGACAGGGGCGCTGCAGCCGGCCTCGAGAGCGGCGAGCAAGCCGCGCTCGGCCGTCACGGCGGCGCGGGACTGCTGGTGATCGATCGTGGCGAGGAGTCCGGTCAGCTCGGTATCGTCGGCGCGGCACTCGACCGCGAGCGCGCCCTGGCCCGGTGAGGGGACCATGCTGTCCGGCTCGAAGATCTCGCTGACCAGGTCGGTGTGGCCGATCCTGGCAAGCCCGGCGTACGCGAGCACCACCGCGTCGAGCTCGCCGTCGCGGACCTTCGCCAGCCTGGTGCCCGCGTTGCCGCGGATGGGCACGCAGGTGATGTCGCCGCGCAGCACGGCGAGCTGTGCGGCGCGGCGCGGCGAGCCGGTGCCGATGCGGGCTCCGGCCGGCAGGTCGGCCAGCTTGGCCCCATTGCGCGCGACCAGCGCGTCGCGGGGGTCTTCGCGGGGCGGGATGGCGGCAAGCGTGATCCCCTCCGGGGCCCCGGTGGGTAGGTCCTTGAGCGAATGCACGGCGAAGTCCACCTCCCGGCGGAGCAGGCTTTCCCGCAACGCGCTGACGAAAACCCCGGTGCCGCCGATCTGCGCGAGCTGTTCCCTGCTGACGTCGCCGAACGTCGTCACGCCGACGATCTCCACCCGGCGGCCGGTGCGCTCGGTGAGGAGCCTGGCCACGTTGCCGGACTGGGCGACGGCCATCGGGCTCCGGCGGCTGCCGAGCCGCAACGGGGTGTCCGCCTTCACTGGCTCCCCTCCTGATCGGTGATGCCGGGAGTTTCGACTTCGGCGCGTGTCACTGCCTCAACCGCACGCGGGTCCAGGTCGAAAAGGACCCGGAGCGCGGTCTCGTATTCTTCGCCGCCGGGCGACGACGCGAGCTCCTTCACCCGGACGGTCGGCGCGTGCAACAGCTTGTCTACCACTCGGCGCACCGTCTGGGCGATTTCTTCCAGGGCGTGCCCGCTCACGCCGTGCTCGCTGAGCCGGCCGCCGAGCCGCTCGAGCTCGGCGTCGACGACCGTCGCCGCCTTGGCGCGCAGCGCCACTACGGTCGGCGTCACCTGGGCGGCACGGACCGCGGACCCGTAGGCGGCGAATTCCTCGTCGACAATCGCGCGGACGGCCGCGACCTCAGCCGCGCCGACGGCCGCCTCCCCGGTGCCGCGCAGCTCGTCAAGGCCGATGACGCTCACGTCGGGCAGGTCCGCGACCGCCGGATCGACGTCGCGCGGCATCGCGAGGTCGAGCAGCACCAGTGGCGCGCCCGCCGGACGCTGGTCAAGCGCGGCGGCCGCCATCTGCCCGGTGATGACCGCCCCGGCGGCCCCGGTGCAGGAGATGACCAGGTCGGCGCCAGCGATCGCGGCAGGCAGGTCCGCGAAATCCGCGACCGCGCCGCCGGCTGCGGTCGCGAGCCGTTCCGCTTTGGACCGCGTCCTGTTGGCCACGGTGATCTGTGCCGCGCCGGCCCGCGCGGCGGTGGCCACGGCCAGCCCGCTCATCGCGCCGGCCCCGACGACGAGGACATCGCGGCCGGTGAGGAGCTCTGCCCCGGTCGGGCCCATACGTGAGGCCGCCAGTTCGACGCCGACGCTGACCAGGCTTATACCGAGCCGGTCGATCCCGGTCTCCGCGCGGGCCCGCTTGCCCGTACGGAGCGCGATCCTGCCGAGGTCGCGCAGCGACCGGCCGAGCGTGCCATAGTCGCCGGCGGCCTTGAGAGCGGCCCGCACCTGGCCGAGTATCTGGTCCTCGCCCACCACCATCGAGTCGAGCCCGCTGGCCACGGCGAGCAGGTGCTGCACCGCGCGGTCCTCGTAGTGGACGTACAGGCTGGCGGTGAGCTCGCCGGCCGGGATGCCTGAATGCCTGGCGAGCAGTTCGCTGATGCCGTTGACGCCGCCGTGGAACCGGCCCACCTCGGCATAGACCTCCACCCTGTTGCAGGTCGAGATCACGAAGGTTTCCGCGGTGTCCGGCAGGTGGGCGATGTCCCGCAGCAGCTTGCCTAGCGTGTCGCCGCCTACCGCGGCACGCTCGAGGGTCTCGACTGGCGCGCTCTTGTGGCTGAGGCCGACGACCAGGACGCTCACCGGTTCACCGCCTAGGCTTCCGCCGCCGCCGGATCCGCCACCTGCCCGAACCGCTCGGCGGACCGCCGCTGCGCGTGGAAGGCGAGAATCTGCAGCTCGATAGATAGGTCGACCTTACGCACATCCACCCCTTCTGGCACGGTCAGCACGACCGGAGCGAAGTTCAGGATGCTGGTCACCCCGGCGGCGACGAGCCGGTCGCACACGGCCTGGGCCGCTCCCGCGGGAACCGCGATCACGCCGATCGCGATACCGCTGGTGGCCACGATCTCCTCGAGTTCGCCGGCGTGGCGGACGGACACCGAGCCGACCTCGCGGCCGACCAGCGACTGGTCGCTGTCGAGCAGTGCCGCGATGCGGAATCCGCGGGTGACGAAGCCGCCGTACCTGGCCAGGGCGCGGCCGAGGTTACCGGCGCCGACGATCACCACTGCCCAGTTCTGGTTCAGGCCTAGTGCGCGCGACACCTGGTAGACGAGGTACTCGACGTCGTAGCCCACGCCCCTGATTCCGTACGAGCCGAGGTGGCTCAGGTCCTTGCGCAGCTTCGCGGAGTTGACGCCGGCCGCGGCGGCGAGCTCGTCGCTTGCGACCGTGCTCACGCCGCGGTCGGCCAGCGTGTAGAGGGCACGCAGGTAGATGGGCAGCCTTGCCACGGTCGCGTCGGGGATGCCGCCGGGATAGAGCCGGTCGGTCTGGCCGTCCAGCTGGTCGGGGCTGCCTGGTTCGTTCGAGGGGCTAGGCAACTCGGCGACATTGGACATGCGGCGCGCTCCCGGGGGTGGATCGACGCTACGGGGCGGGCCCGCGCAGGACGCGGCCCGGCTAGCTATCTACCATACGTCGTTTGTGAACAAATGCACAAAGTCATCCGCCAAGCCCGTGCCCGGACCCTATTCGGGGGCCCGCAGCAGGCCGCTCCTTCCCATAGTCTCACGGCAGCTCCGGCCTGGTGGCCGCAATGGGATGTTACGCGGCGGATTCAAATGATCGCGGAAATTATGCGCGCGCATAGAACGCGGGATTTGCGCCGGAAAGAGGAATTAGCGCTGGCTGAGGGCGGCGCGCAGGCGGTCTTCCGATACGCGCCAGAAATCGTGCTGGACGCCGTCGACCAACGTGACGGGAATCTTTTCCCAGTACTCACGCAGATCTTCTTCCGACTGTGTGATATCACGTTCCTCCCAGGTCACGCCGAGTTCTCCGGCCACGCGGCGAATCACCTCACGCGCATCGTCGCAGAGGTGACAGCCCGGTCGGCTCAGCAGCGTGATACGGGGCGCCGGCATTTAGCTGCCCTCAGTATCGTCCCGCCCGGGAGGCGGTCCTGTCCCGCTCCACGGGCTCGAATCGCGGCGTCCTAGCGTCCGTATTAGTGTCCTGTTCCGGCTCGCTGGACTGGCCGCCCTCCTCGTAGCCGCCGGTGCGCCCATAGCCGCCGGCCTGACCGTAGCCGCCGGCGGTTTCCGCGTGGCGCCCGCCGCCGTCAGGCTGCCTGCCGCTGCCAAGCTCCGGGTACCGGCCGCTGCCGAGCTGCCTGCCGTCACCGGACGCCGCGTGCTGGCCGCTGCCGAGGTTCCCGCTGCTGTGCTGCCCGCTACTGTACTGGCCATCGCCGTACTGCCCGGCGCTATATTGCCCGCTGCCGTATTGTCCGCTGCTGTACTGGCCGTTGCCAGCCGGGTACTGGCCGGCCTGCGAGTACTGCGCCGTGCCGGACGCCGCGTACTGGTCGTTCGCCGCATACTGCCCGGTGCCAGACGCCGGGGACGCCAGGTACCGCTCTGCCGTCTGGTACTGGCCGGTCGCTTGATACTGGCCTGCGGCCGCGTACCGGTCACTCGACTGGTACTGGCCGTTCGTGGCGTACCTGTCGCCGGACCCGAGGCCGGCGGGCACACGGTCCAGTTGCGTTTCCTGCCCGAATCCCGGCGCTGCCGCCTCGGGCGCCTGAGCGGTGGCGAGCGCGGCGACCTTCGCGTATTTCAGCCGCAAGTCGATAATGTTCGTCGCGAGAACGCAAGACCTGCGATCGGCGACGAAACGCTGAATATGCGGCTGCTGCTCATGGCTCTCAAAAGCCGCGCGGTCGCGGTAAATCTCGTAGATGATCCGCTGCATTGGCGCCTTGGGCACCACGTGGATGACATAAACGAGCGTCTCGGGCTCGGCAGTGCGAACTCCCTCGGCGGCGCGTTCCGCCAGCCGGTCGAATTCCGCCGCCTTATCGTCGAGCAACGTGAAAATGGATAGCCGGCCGTATGGGCGCGGGGTCCCCGCCGCGTTGTCATTGCCGGACGCCGACTCGTCCGCCGGAAGAAATTCTGACCCGGGCGAGGACGACGCCCATCCGTACTGACCGCTTGCGCCGGTCGCCGCGTAGCCGGACTGCGCGTACCCGCCTGAGTACCCGGTGGCACCTGAGTACCCAGTGGCGTCATACCCCGCGCCGCCGTAACCCGCGGCGGACTGGCCAGATCGCTGGTAACCGCTGTCCGGATACCCGCCGGGGTCATAGCCCCTGGCTTCGTACACCTGAGCGCCGTATCCCTGACCAGCGCCGGAAGCCTGGTCGCCGTACCCGGTCTGCGACGCGTAGCTGTCCTGTCCCGGGTAGCCCGGGCCGTTCGGGTACCCGGCTCCCTGGTAACCGGCTGTGGTGTCCGGCTGGTATCCGTTCCCGTTCTGCCAGCTGTCGCGGCGGCCTTCGTCCCACCCGTCGTCGCGTTGACTCGCGCCTCTCATATCCGCCCCGCCCCTCGGTGTAGGCCTTGCAGCTCTTCCCATTGTCGGCGAATTCGTCCGGCACGGTGGCTAGTTGGCGAGACCGGTAGCAGCGCAAACGCAAGGTAGCGGCGGCGCACGGCCCTGTCTGCCGAGGTCAGCGGGTACGCGGCGGGAGGTCCTACTTCTTGTTCCTGCGCTGGATCCTGGTCTTCTTCAGCAGCTTGCGGTGCTTCTTCTTAGCCATCCTCTTGCGGCGCTTCTTGATGACTGAGCCCATCAGGCCACCACTCCTTCTCGCACAACGGCAGACGGGCACGCCGTCGCGCTCACCAAGTCGGGAGGCTGGGCACACGCCCGAAGTTCGGATCCGCACGAACGCCTACCGCCCGCGCAGTGCACAAGCGTACCTGGTATCGCACAGCAGTGTTACGGCCTGGCCCCCAACCAGGCACCGGCCGGGTCGGCCAAACGAGATGCCCGCAGAGCACTTGCCCCCTGGTGCTGCGGCGGTTCCGGTCTATCCGCGGTCAGCAGCCAGCGGGAGCGCTCAGCCGGTCCCTACATAGGCGGCCCTGAGGTACTGGTTGACCGCCTGCTCCGGAACCCGGAAAGAACGGCCGACTCGGATGGCTTCCAGTTCGCCGGAGTGGACCAGCCGATAGACGGTCATCTTTGATACCCGCATGATCGTGGCCACTTCGGCGACAGTAAGAAATCTCACGTCGCTTAGGGGGGTTTCGCTCGCCATCATTGCCCTCTTCCGCGCGAAGCCGAGCACGCCTGACCGGATTCAGCGCACCAGTCACGTACGTATCCAGAGTAAGTCCCGTACAGAAAAGAGCAACCCCCCGAATAGGCTCATTGTTGTTACTAGGCGGCATCCAGCAGTCCGCTGCCCCTTGCGACCGTCTGCTGATTCTACGAAAAAGGCGGAAAGAAGCACGTCACAGGTGTGCTACTAGCCCATGCGAGGCAAACACCGCACTGCGGGTTCGCATGATCGCGCGGTCAACCGGATCACCCGGATCCACCCCAGAACTAAAAGGAACATAGTTCGCAGGCGCGCCGTCGGTCATGGTCGCCGGGGCGGTTTCGCCGGTCAAGGAGCGGGCCAGTTCGCGCCACGCGGCGGGCGTCTCCGTTTCCGGGTCGACGGGAGCACCCGCGGCGATCGCGAGCAGGTGCGTCCAGGTCCGCGGCACCACCTGGACGAGCGCGTACCCGCCGCCGCCGGTCAGCAGCCAGCGGCCATCGCACAGTTCATGCGCCAGGTCGTGCAGCATGACCTGGGCGCGCCGCTGCCCGTCGACGGTCAGCTCCAGGTGGGCGAGCGGGTCGAGCCGGTGGCTGTCGCAGCCGTGCTGGCTGACCAGCACCGTCGGCTTGAACGTGCGCAGCAGCGGGGGCACCACCGCGTCGAACGCGCGCAGCCACCCCGCGTCGCCTGTTCCGGCGGGCAGCGCCACGTTCACGGCGTAGCCCTCGCCCTCGCCGGCGCCGGTCTCGCCAGGCAGCCCGGTGCCGGGGAACAGCGTGGCCGGATGCTCGTGCAGGCTGATCGTTAGTACCCGCGGATCGTCGTAGAACGCCGCCTGCACCCCGTCGCCGTGGTGCACGTCCGTGTCGACGTAGGCGACCCGCTCTACCCCGGCGCTCAGCAGCCACCTGATCGCGATCGCCGGGTCGTTGTAGACGCAGAACCCGCTGGCGGACCGGCGCATCGCATGGTGCAGGCCGCCGGCGATGCTGGCGGCGTGCAGTGCGGGCGCCGCACCGTCCGCGGTCCCGGCGCCCTGACCGTGCGGCCCGGGCCATATCGTCTTGGCGGCCGCCAGGGTCGCGCCCGCGACCAGCGCGGACGCCTCGTGCATGCCCTCGAAGACCGGGTTGTCCGACGTGCCGAGCCCGAACCGCAGGTCGGGCGCCAGCGTCCGGCCCGCCTGCCGCACCGCGGCCACGTAGTCCTCGTCGTGCACGGTCTCGAGCTCGGCGTCGGTGGCAGGCGACGGCGAGATCATCGTGACCGACGGCGCCGCCAGCACGCCGAGTGCCGCGGCGAGGTCCATCGTCAGCGCCACCCGCACCGGCGCCAGCGGATGCCCTGGCCCGAAGTCGTAGTGCGTGAGCGCCTCGTCCCACGCCACCACCAGCGATCCGCTCATGAGGCCACCTCGCTGGCGCTCGGAGTCCGCATTCGCGGACGCGCAGTACTCACCGGTTCGCTCGCAAGCTCGCTCATTGCTATGCGCCGCCGAGTTCGCGGCCGCGGTCGCGGGCCGCCTCGATCGCGGCGAGGAACGCCGCGCGCACCCCGTGCTTCTCTAGCTCCCTGATCGCGGAGATCGTCGTGCCGCCCGGTGACGTCACCGCCTCGCGCAAGATCACCGGGTGCTCGCCGGAGTCCTTCAGCATCGTCGCCGCGCCGTACACCGCCTGGGTGACCATCTCCAGCGCGGTCCCGCGCGGCATGCCGAGCAGGATGCCCGCGTCCACCATGGCCTCCACCAGGTAGTACACGTAGGCGGGTCCGCTGCCGGACAGTGCCGTCGCCGCGTCCTGCTGCGACTCGGGGATCCGCAGCACCTTGCCGACTGGGCGCAGGAGCTCCTCCGCGCGCCGCAGGTGCGGCTCGGAAGCGTACGAGCCGGCCGAGATCACCGACATCGCCTCGTCCACCAGCACCGGCGTGTTCGACATCACGCGGACCACGGGTACCTCGACAGGGAAGCGCCGCTCGATGAACGACGTCGTGATGCCCGCCGCTACCGAGATGACCAGCTGCGACGGGCTGACGAACGGGGCCATCTCGTCGAGCATCCTGGCCATGTCCTGCGGCTTGACCGTGATCACCAGCGTGCCGGCGTCCTTCGCGGCTTCCTCCGCGGTGAGCACCGGCACCCCGTACGCCTCGCGCAGCTCCTCGGCCCGCTCCGCCCGGCGCACCACGACGGCCACGTCCGACGGGGGGCGGCCGGCGCGCAGCAGGCCGGACAGCAGCGCCTCGCCCATCTTCCCCGCGCCAAGTATCGCGATCATGACACCGACCATAGCGAACGCAGGAAGAACGCCAGGTTCGCCGGCCGTTCGGCGAGCCGCCGCACCAGGTAGCCGTACCAGTCGCTGCCGTACGGCACGTACACCCGAACCTGGGCCCCTCTCGCGGCCAGCCGGCGCTGCTCCGCGGGCCTGACCCCGTACAGCATCTGATGCTCGAAGCTGTCAGGACCGCGACCACCGGGCCGGTGCAGCGCCAGCGATCTGGTGATCTCGATCAGCCGGGGGTCGTGCGTGGCGATCATGGGGTACCCGGGCCCGGACATCAGGATCCGCAGGCACCTGGCGAACGACTTGTCGACGTCGTGCCGGCTGGTGAACGCCTCGGAAGCCGGTTCGGCGTAGGCGCCCTTGCACAGCCGCACCCGCACGCCAGGCGCCGCGAGTTCCCGCACGTCCGCCTCGGTGCGGCGCAGCGACGCCTGCACCACGCTGCCGACGAACGGGAGCGTGGACCGCAGCGCGGTCGCGATCCGCAGCCCCGCGTCTGTCGTCCTGTGGTCCTCCGCGTCCACCGTCACGGTCGTCCCGGCCTCGCGCGCCGCGATGGCGATCCGCTCGATGTGCGCGGTCGCCATGCGCTCGTCGAGCAGCAGGCCGACCGCGGTCGGCTTGACCGATACCTCGACCGCGCCGCCCTCGGTGAGCCCCTCGGCCGCCAGCTTGCCGAGCAGCTGCACGTACTGCGTGGCGGTATTGCCGGCCAGCCGCGCGTCCGTGGCGTCCTCGCCCAGGTAGTCAAGCGTGACCAGCAGCCCGGCGGCGCGCAGCGACCTGGCTACCCGCACCGCGTCGCTGATGCTGTCCCCCGCCACGTACCTGTCGACGACGGCACGGGTGGCCGGCCTGGCCGTCACGACCTCGCGGATCTGCTCGCTGGCGGCGACCGCCAGCAGCGCCCGGCGCAGCACTACATCCTCCTCAAGTCGGTCACAAAGTCTGTCACAGCAGCTTGCGGCCCGCGGCAGGCGGCGGCACCGTGGCCCGCCGCAGCGTCAGCCGCACGTTGGCGCCCGCGTCGGGCGGCACGATCACCTCTTGCGCCGCGGCGATCCCGTCCGCGAGCAGCGGCGCGTCTACGGGGACGGTGCGCTTGATGAGCCCGAGCCCGATCGGGCCGAGCTCGAAATGACGGGCGGCGGAGCCGGCGAATCCGACCTGCGTGCCGTCGGCGAGCGTCACCGGCGACCCGTGCGCGGGCAGCCGGTCCACGCTGCCGTCCAGGTGCAGGAAGACGAGCCGCCGCGGCGGGTGGCCGAGGTTGTGGATCCGCGCCACGGTCTCCTGGCCGCGGTAGCAGCCCTTGTTCAGGTGCACGGCGGTCTCGATCAGCCCGACCTCGTGCGGCAGCGTCTTGTG
>DATBBI010000004.1:0-6266 GCA_036271115.1 Trebonia sp. | reverse complement strand
CCCCCGATGCTGCGGCGCCTGGAACGGCGGGTCCATGAGCAGCGTCCGTCCGCGACGGTGCTGCGCGCCCCGGCCGAGGACCTCCCGTTCGAGGATCACTCCTTCGACGTGGCGATCTCGACGCTGGTCCTGTGCGGGGTCGATGACCAGCCCCGGGCCCTGCGCGAGCTGCGCCGGGTGCTGCGTCCCGGCGGGCGGCTGCTGTTCCTCGAGCACCTGCGCTCAGAGGACCCCGCCTGGGCTCGCATGCAGGACCGGATGAACTGGCTCAACCGGCTCGTGGTCTGCTGTGACTGCAACCGCCCCACGCTCGATTCTGTCCGCCAGGCCGGCTTCACGATCACCGCACTCGACCACACCGCGCTGCCGAAGGCGCCGAAGTTCGCGCGCCCGCTCGCCGTGGGCAGCGCCACGGCCCCCGCGGCCGCGCCGTCCGGATCCGCGCGGCAAGACCAGCCGGCGGATGGCAGGATCTCGCATAACTCCTAGGATTCTGCCTGTGCATACTGTGGTGGCTCTGGCCCTGCCCGTTGTGGAGGCCTTCGACCTGGCGATTCCGGCTCAGGTCTTCGCCGATCCGGGCCTGCCGCGGCGGTATGAGTTCACTGTCTGTGCGCCTGCGGCCGGGCTGGTGCGGTCAACCACGGGATTTTCCGTGCAGGCTGAGCATGGCCTGGAGGCGCTGGCCGCCGCGGACACCGTCGTGGTGCCGGGCTACCTGCCGCTGGACGACCCAGGCGAGCGGGTGTGCTCGGCGCTGCGCCAGGCCGCTGCCCGCGGCGCCCGGATGATCTCGGTCTGCACCGGTGCTTTCGCCTTGGCTGCAGCGGGCCTGCTTGATCATCGCCGGGCCGCCACGCACTGGCAGTACGCCGGCCAGCTCGCCGCCCGGTACCCGGCGGTGAAAGTCGACCCGGACGTGCTCTGGGTGGACGAGGGAGCGGTGCTGACGAGCGCGGGGCTGGCCGCCGGCATCGACCTGTGCGTGCAGCTGGTGCGCGCCGATCACGGCAGCGAGGCCGCGGTCAGCGTGGCCAGGCGGATGGTCGTGGCGCCGCACCGCGACGGTGGCCAGGCCCAGTGGCTCGAGCGTCCGGTGCCCGCACCTGGTGAGGGCCTGGCGGCCACCTGCCAGTGGGCGCTCGAGCACCTGGCCGACCGGCTGACCGTCGCCGACCTTGCCAGGCACGCGTGCTGGGCGCCGCGCTCCCTCGCCAGGCGCTTCGCCGCCGAGACCGGCATGGCGCCCATGCACTGGCTCACCGCCGCCCGCATCCGCGAGGCCAGGCGGCTGCTGGAAGCCACCGATCTGCCGGTCGAGGTCATCGCCGCCCGCTGCGGCCTGGGCACCGCCGCCAACCTGCGACTGCACCTGACTCGCGACGCCGGCGCTGCCGTTCATCCCGAACCTGAACCTGTACATCGTCATCTGCATCGACTGCCGGGTCGACCCGGCGGAGATCCTCGGGGTCAAGCTCGGCGAGGCCCTCGTGCAGCGCAACATCGGCGGCCGCATCACCCCGGCCGTCATCCGCGACATCGCCTACGCCGGCTACCTGGTCGACAGCAAGGCCGCAGAACGTCCACGTCTCCGGGCACGTCTACGACGTCGGCACCGGCCGGGTGACCACCATCGTCGACGCGAAAGCCAGGAAGTGAGGACGTCGGGTCAGGGCGTGAGCGCGGCCGCGACCTGTGCGGTGTCCTCGGAGCTGCGGACGAGGCAGACCTTGCCGTCGCGGAACCTCCAGTAGTGGTGCATGTTCATCGTGACCTGCTTGCCGGTCGCGCTGACCGTGAAGGCATAGCGGATGAACACCATGACGTCCCCGTCGTCGTTGCCCGCGAAGGCCACCGGGGTGAATTCCGTGACCGGGCCCGTCTTCCCGATAGCCTCGAAGAAGTCGGCCACCCCGTCTTTGCCGTGCCTGGGGCCGTACCACGGCGCGGACTCGATCGCCGCGTCGCTGGACCAGTCGACGTCGTCGGTGACCCGGTCCAGGATGGCCTGGACGTCTCCGCTGCCGAACGCCTGGTACATCTGCCTGGCCGCCTCGATGTTCTGCTCTGCGCTCATGCCCTGCTCCTCGTGCTCGCGCCGATGCCGGCTTCTCGCTGGCTTCCTGGCTGGAACCGTAGGCCGCGGCGGCCGGCGCGGGCTATCGACTGTTCAGTCGATATTGGCGGCGGCCGCTGCGGTCCTGGCTGCGAGACCGTGCCGCATCGCGAACATCGCCAGGCCCGCCCTGGTGGAGACGTCGCACTTGGCGTAGATGTGCACCGTGTGCGTGTGCACGGTCGACTCCGAGATCACCAGATCGGCGGCGATCTGACGTTTCGTGCTGCCAGCGGCCAGCAGCCGCAGGATCTCGAGTTCCCGTTCGGTCAGGCCAGCCGGGAGCGCGGGCAGAGCGGGCCGCGGCGCGCCGGCGGCGTCGAGCACCGCGCGGACCGCGTCGCGGTCAAGGGGAAGACCGGACATGACGCGTGCGGCCGCGGCCAAGTCCAGCGGGGCGCGGTGCGGTCGCGGCTCGCAGAGCGCCCGGCACACGTCGGCCGCGGCCAGCAGGCAGCACGCGGTGTCCATCTCGGACGCGCCCATGCCGGCCGGGTACCCGGACCCGTCTACACGTTCGTGATGCCTGGACGCGATCAGGCCCAGCGGCGCGAGCACCGGCGACCGGGCCAGGATCCGGCCGGTGTGGTACGGATGCAGCCGCACCAGTTCCCATTCATCGGCTCGCAGCTGGCCGGGCCGCTCCCAGACGCCAGCAGGCACGGCGACCCGGCCGAGGTCGTGCACCAGCCCGGCCCGGTAGACGGTCCGGGCCGCGGCGGGCGAGACCTGATCGGCCGCCGCGCGCGCCAGCCCGGCGACCCCTCGCGCATGGCCGGTGAACCAAGGGCTCTTGAGGTCGGCGGCGTCCCCGAAACCGGCCAGGGCTTCCTCCAAGGCGGCCTCGCCGCGGAACGCGCGCCGCGGTGCAGGCTCGGCGTCGACCACGGCCGCCCACAGGTCTTCAGGGCCGGACATCGCCAGCAGCTCGCCCGGCGCGTCCGCGAAAACCGCCACGACCGCCGGATCAAGCGCCCGTCCGGACCAGCGGGCCACCGCCTGCGCTGCCGCCTCGCCGCCCCCGACAGCGTCGAACATCACCGCCGCGTAGCCGACGGCGGCAAACCGCGCCGCCTCGGCGATCTCCGCGCCGGCCCGGCCGGCCGGGACACCGAGGCCGTCGAAGCGCTCGAAGCTGTCCAGCACCGCGCGCCGGACCCCTTCCGGCAGCCCGAGGCGAGCCGTCAGGTCGGCGCCGACCTCGCAGTCGGCCCGTGCCCCCTCGGCCTTCAGCCGCGCGACGCCCGCGGGTCCGCCCATCGCGCGCAGCCGCACCGCGTCCACGCCCAGGCCAGCCAGGAACTCCATGGCCTCGGCAGGCTCGGCCGGATCGATGAGGTCTCCGCGGGCGCGGACCACGATGTCGTCGCCGCCGAACACCGCGGCGATCTCGTGCGAGGTCGCCGCACAGCCGGCGAACCGCAGCAGCGTGCCGTAGTAGACCTCGCCCTGATCACGCTCATCGAGCCCCGCCCGGCGCGCCAGTTCTGTCGCGAGCAAGCTCGCGCGCATCGCCTCGCCTGAAGGATGCCCGCGAGCCAGGTCGCTCACCACGGACAGCGCCGCGACCACGCCCGCCATGCCAATCGTCCCGCCCACGGCGCAAGTCTAGAGATCAGCGCGCGATGATTACGGCATGACGAGTCACCTGAAGAACACGGTCGCCCTGGTTACCGGGTCGAGCAGCGGGATCGGCGCGGCGACGGCCCGGCGGCTGGCCGCCGAGGGAGCGGCCGTCGCCCTGGTGGCGCGGCGCAGGGACCGGCTGGACGGCCTTGCCGCCGCGATCCGGGCGGACGGCGGGATAGCGCTCGTGGTGGAAGCGGACGTGACCAGCCAGCGGGAAGCCGCGGGCGCGGTCGAGACGACCGTCGCCGAGCTAGGCCGGCTGGACACCGTGGTCAACAACGCCGGGATCATGCTCCTCGGGCCGGCGCTGAGCGCCCCGATCGGCGAGTGGGACCAGATGGTGGCCCTGAACGTGCAAGGCATGCTGTACATCACCCACGCGGCGCTGCCGCATCTGGTCCGCGCCGCGGGGCACTCGCCTCGCCAGGTGGCGGACCTGGTCACGATCACCTCCACCGCAGGCCGGGTGGCCCGGCCGGGAAGCGCCGTATACAACCTGACCAAGTTCGGCGCGGCGGCGTTCAGCGAGGCGCTGCGCCAGGAGCTGATCGGCCGCCGGGTGCGGGTGAGCGTGATCGAGCCCGGCACTGTGGACACCGAGCTCGCCAGCCACCTGCGCGAGGAGATCCGGGAGGCGGCCAGGAGCCAGACGGCCTCGATCGAACCGCTCCAGCCCGACGACATCGCCGACACGGTGGCTTACATCGTGACCAGGGACCGCCGGGTGGCGGTCAACGAGATGCTCGTCCGCGCCGGCGAGCAGACCTGGTAGCGATAGACAGCGGCATGGTGCGGATCGCTAATGGTGACCGGCGCCGGCCTCACGGAGCCGGCCGGCCAGCGCCGCCTGGACGCGATGCGGCCATAGCGGGCCCTCGTAGATGAACGCCGTGTAGGCCTGCAGCAGCGTCGCGCCCGCCGCCAGCCGCTCATACGCGTCGTCGGCGCTCTCGATGCCGCCCGCCGCGATGAGGACCAGGCGGTCGCCGGTGCGGGCGTGCAGCCGGCGCAGCACCTCGAGGGCGCGCTCGCGCAACGGCGCGCCGGACATGCCGCCGGGGCCCGCGTCGGCGACGGCCGCGCTGTCGCGCAGCCCGGCGCGGGAGATCGTGGTGTTCGTGGCGATGATGCCGTCGAGCCCCAGGCCGAGCGCGAGGTCGGCCACCGCGTCGATGTCAGCGTCGGCCAGGTCCGGGGCGATCTTCACTAGCAAGGGCACCCGGCGGCGCGGGGACGCCTCGTCCAGCGCCAAGCGCACCGCGCCAAGCAGCGGCTTGAGCTTGTCCGCCGCCTGCAGGTCGCGCAGGCCAGGGGTGTTGGGGGAGCTGACGTTGACGACCACGTAGTCGGCGACGTCCGCGACCAGGCGGGCGCTGGTCACGTAGTCGGCGATCGCCGCGTCGTCTCCCGCCGCCTTGGTCTTGCCGATGTTGACACCGACGACGGGCCGCGGCCCCGGCGCCCCGCGCGCACTGCGCGCCCCGCGCAGCGCGCGCAGCCGCACCGCGAGCGCCGCCGCCCCGGCGTTGTTGAACCCCATCCGGTTGACCAGGGCACGTTCGGCAGGGAACCGGAACATTCGCGGCTTCGCGTTGCCCGGCTGCGGCCGCGCGGTCACCGTGCCGACCTCGACGAAACCGAACCCGAGCGCCGCCAGCCCGGCCACGCCGTGCCCGTCCTTGTCGAACCCCGCCGCCAGCCCGAGCGGCCCGGGAAAGTCCAGCCCGAGCGCCCGCACCCGCAGGACGGGATCCCGCGGCGCGAGAAAACGCCGCAGCACCCAGGCGCCGCCAGGAACGGCAGCCGCCGCCCTGATCAGCCAGAACCCCGCGGCGTGCGCCGCCTCCGGCGGCAGCCGCCGCAGCGCGACGCGGTACACCGCCTGGTACACGCCTCCCACGTGCAGAGAGCCTACTCAGGCGGGGACGGCTCAGCCCGCGTTGAGCGCCCCGTCGATGAGGTGCAGCGCGCCGGAGACGTACTCCGACTCATCAGAAAACAGCCACAGCACCACGTTCGCGACCTCGGCGGCCGTGCCGTAGCGCTTGCCGTAGGGCACCGACTCGGACACCGCACGGAACACCCCGTCCGGATCGTCCGGGTTGATCTGGTGTGTCAGGTCGCGGCCCATCCGGGTGTCGAAGTGCCCGGGCGCCACGCAGTTGATCCTGATGCCGTACGGCGCCGCTTCCAGCGCCGCCGATTTCGTCAGCCCGAGCACCGCGTGCTTGGAGGCGATGTACGGGGAGAACGTCGCCGCGCCCTTGATCGCCGCCATCGACGCGGTGTTGACGATCACGCCCGACCCCTGCGGCTTCATGACCTTGAGCACCGCGCGCAGCCCCATGAACACGCCGCGCCCGTTGACCCGCCAGACCCGGTCGAAGTCCTCGACCGACAGCTCGGTCATCGGCGCCATCCGGCCCTCGATGCCCGCGTTGTTGAAGAACAGGTCGATCCGCCCGTGCGCGTTGACCGCCTCCTGCACGTACCCGTCCACCTCGGACTCCTGCGAGACGTC
>DATBBI010000003.1:0-15275 GCA_036271115.1 Trebonia sp. | reverse complement strand
GCCCTGCACGTGGTCAACTCGATCTTCCTCGGTGACTACCTCACCAGCGAAGGCCAGCCAGGCGCCGCGGACCTGGCGATGATCGCCGACGCCGGCTTCGAGGTAGCAGGCGCCCCCTCGCCGTCCGTGCCCGAGGCGGCGTCCACCCCCCACCCAGACCTCGTCCACATCCGCCACCGCGGCCCCGGCACCACCCTCCCCGCCAACACCTAACCCGCCGCGACCACCACCCCTCCCGCAGCGACAAAGTCCGGCAGGCACCCACCCCACCGGAGCCCCACCCGTCACGGTGCCACTCCGCCGCCGAGTCACTACCCTCGCCTGCGCACCATCGCCCCGCGGCCACATCGCCCGGCAAGCACCATCCCCTTCTGCGGACCACCCATCCCACGGCCATCCTGCCCGGCAAACACCACCACCCCACCCGTCCCCACCCGCCCCACGGCCACTTCGTCCCAGAGGCACCACCAGCCTCCCCCGTTGGCTTTGTTGGCGTGGTGACCACTTTTAGTGCCTCTGGACCCCCTGATTCTGGTCACCACCCCAACAAAGCGGCGGGAACCCAACAAAGCCAGGCCTCTAGTAACTGGTCGAAGCCGCGAAGGCTGCCCGGACCCGCGCGATCACTCGCTCCGGGATCCCGTGCAATTCCCCCCAGGTGAAGTGGACGACCTTGTAGCCGGCGTCTCGCAGCCGAGTGTCACGCCTGATCTGGTCTCTAGCGCGGCGGGGATCGTCGTACTTGGCCATGCCATCCGCTTCGGCGATCACTCGATAGGCGGGCCAGCAAAAGTCGACCCGCCCGATGAATTGGCCGTCGGCGGTGGCGATGGCGGCTTGCAGCACAGGTGCGGGCAAGCCCGCCTCAGCAAACACAACTCGGGCACATGACTCGAGCACCGACCCGGCGTCTTCGCTGCCGAAACTGGTTACACGCTTCGCCCGGTCAGTTCCCGGCCAGCCCGCGCACGAGCGGAGGGCGTCGGCAAGCCCCATGTCGGTGGTCTTCCCCAGCCGGAGCGCTGAGTCCACGGCGACGACGCCTTCCATGTAGGTCATGGATCGCGCAAGGTCAATGACTGTCCAGGTGGCTGTTGTGACGGGCAAACCGTACATTGCCCTCACGTGCTGCCTGGGAAGCTCGGCGGAGTAGAGGTGAACACCGTCTGGGGGATGGCCGCGGTACCGGTCAGGCGCCCTGGTCAGCCAAACCGTATCGTCGGCGAGACTTTTTAGCAGGTCGATGCCGTGCAGTATTGCGGCGGACTGGTGACTAGCGACGGCGTCTCGCCCGACGCGAGCCCTGGCTGCCGCGACGCGAAGCGCGTGGGCCTGGCGCGGGTCGGCAGACGCCGATTCGACGGCGGAACGGGTCGCGTACACGCCATGCCGCACCCGCACCAGGTCGCCCGCCCGCGTCAGCGACCGGAACTGCGCCGGCGTGATCCCGGCCGCCCGCCACTCACCCGCGGTGCCCACCGTATTCTTACGCACCGCAGCAGGAACGTCGCTTAACGTCACAATCGCGAGCATATGCCATCAGGGCGCGAGTGGAGTCGATCACCGAGCTGGAGCACATAGCCGCACGGCACTGGCGGGGGACGGAGGAGGACCGGCTCGGCGGCTGGCTGCTGCGCGCCGCGCCCGCCGGGTCTTCCTGCAAGTCGAGACCGACAACATCCCGGCGAGAACCCTCCCTGATCCCGTCCTCGGCGACACGCCGAGGACGGGGTGCTTCATTCAGGGTCAGGTGCTCGCTACGTTTGTAATCATGGCTACCCGTGCGTCCAGGGGCTCGGCTCGTTCGCGAAGCGGGCAGGCAGGCGCTGATCGCGACGAGTTCTACAGCGATGAGCTGGTCGAGGTCATCCTGCCTAACGTGCCGCCGGACGGCGGGCGCCCCGCGCCGAAAAGGGGCAGCGGGAACGGGGGAAGCGGCTCGCGAGGGAGCGGAAGTTCCGGCCGCGGCAGCGGCTCAGGAAACGGGCGCGGCTCGGCATCGGGAACCGGGCGCTCCCGGGGGGCCGGGTCGTCGCGGTCCGGTGGCGGACGGGGCGGCGGCCGAAAGCGGAGTACTCCGCGAAAGCGAAGCGCTCCGCGAAAGCGGAGTGCGAAGCCGACTCGCGATCCCGTAGTCATCCTCGCCCGGTGGGTATTCAGTGCGGTCGTGGCAGGCTGGAAGCTGATCGCGGGCACGGTCGGATTCGCGGTGCGGCGGGCGGGGCGCGGTGCGCGGGATCTGCATCCGGACCACCAGCGGGACGGGATCGGGCTGCTGTGCCTCGGGCTGGCGATCGTCTTCGCGGCCGGGGTCTGGGTGCGGATGGGCAACCCAGTCGGGGTATTCGTCTACGACCTGACCAGCGGCTTCCTCGGTGATGGCGCGTTCATCGTCCCGGTGCTGCTCGCGCTGCTCGGCTGGCGGTTCATGCGTCACCCGGAGCTGAACGCGGAGACCTCGCGCGCGGTGATCGGCTGGGTGGCCTTGCTCATCGGGCTGCTCGGGCTGTTCAGCATCGCCAAGGGCACGCCGAGTCTTTCGCACGGCGCGCCGGCGATCAGGGGGGCAGGCGGGCTTATCGGCTACGCGGTCTCCGCGCCGCTGGTGGCCGGGCTTACCCCGTGGGTGGCGACGCCGCTGCTCGGCCTGGTGGCCTGCTTCGGGCTCCTCGTGATCACCGGCACCCCGGTGCGGCGCGTGCCGGCCCGGCTGCGTGAGCTGAGCGTCCTGTTCGGCTACCCGAGCCCTGAGCGGGAGGATCTGGACGGCGAGGAGGGCAAGGACGCCGGCGGACGGGCGATCGGCCGGAGCGTGCGCGGTGAGATCGCCAGGGCGATCCGGCTGCGGCCGCCGTCCATCGAGGCGGGCGACCACGTCAAGCCCTACGACACGCCGGTGCTCGGGCCCGGCGGCAAGCGGGCGGGCGCCTCAGGCGCCGGGACGCCAGCGGCGGCAGCGGCGGCAGGGGCGGCGCCCGAGGCCAGGATCGGCGAGGGCCAGCTGGAAGAGCTGGGCTTCAGCGGACCGCCGGACGCGCACCAAGACGACGTGGGCGACGAGATCACCGCTGGCGTCGTAGCTGGCCCCTTCGGCACCACGCCGCGCGGTGCGGATCAGACCCCGGTGCGGCCCGGCGAGCAGCTGACGCTCACCGGGGCAGCGGCCGGCGTCTACACGCTGCCCCCGGCGACGCTGCTGCGCCCGGGCAGCCCGCCGAAGGCCAGGACCAAGGCCAACGACGTCGTGGTCGCCGCGCTGTCGGAGGTGCTCGAGCAGTTCAACGTGGACGCGCAAGTGTCCGGGTTCAGCCGCGGGCCGACGGTCACCAGGTACGAGATCGAGCTGGGCCCGGCGGTCAAGGTGGAGCGGGTCACCGCGCTGTCGAAGAACATCGCCTACGCGGTCAAGAGCGCCGACGTGAGGATCCTGCCGGTGATTCCCGGCAAGTCGGCGATCGGCGTCGAGATCCCGAACGCGGACAAGGAGATCGTCAGCCTCGGCGACATCCTCCGCTCGCCATCGGCGCTCGCCGAGCACCACCCGATGGTCGTCGGGCTCGGCAAGGACGTGGAGGGCCACACGGTCCTGGCGAACCTGGCGAAGATGCCGCACGTACTGGTGGCCGGCGCCACCGGGTCCGGTAAGTCAGTGTGCCTGAACGGGCTCATCACGAGCATCCTCACGAGGGCGACGCCGGATCAGGTGCGGCTCATCCTCATCGACCCCAAGCGGGTCGAGCTGACGATCTACGACGGAATCCCGCACCTGATCACGCCGATCATCACCAGCCCGAAGAAGGCCGCCGAGGCCCTGGAGTGGGTGGTCGGCGAGATGGAGCGGCGCTACGACGACCTGGCCGCGTCCGGGTTCCGGCACGTGGACGACTTCAACAAGGCGGTGCGGGCGGGGAAGCTGACCGCGCCGCCGGGGTCCGAGCGCACCTACGAGCCCTACCCGTACCTGGTGACGATCGTGGACGAGCTCGCCGACCTGATGATGGTCGCGCCGCGGGACGTGGAAGACAGCGTCGTACGGATCACCCAGCTGGCCCGGGCGGCCGGCATCCACCTGGTGCTCGCCACCCAGCGGCCGTCGGTGGACGTGGTGACCGGCCTGATCAAGGCGAACGTGCCGTCCCGGCTGGCGTTCTCGACGTCGAGCCTGGCCGACTCGCGGGTGATCCTCGACCAGCCGGGCGCGGAGAAGCTGGTCGGGCAGGGCGACGCGCTGTTCCTGCCGATGGGCGCGTCGAAGCCCTTGCGGCTGCAGAACGCGTTCGTCTCGGAGAAGGAGATCCGGGACATTGTCGCGCACTGCAAGAAGCAGGCCGGGCCGGCCTACCGGGAAGACGTCCAGGCGGTGCCGGAGAAGGCCAGGGAGATCGACTCTGACATCGGCGACGACCTCGACTTGCTGCTGCAGGCCGCCGAGCTGGTGGTGTCGACGCAGTTCGGGTCGACGTCCATGCTCCAGCGCAAGCTCCGTGTGGGCTTCGCAAAGGCCGGCCGGCTAATGGACTTGCTGGAAAGCAGGGGTATTGTCGGGCCAAGCGAAGGTTCCAAAGCACGAGACGTACTGATCAGGCCGGATGACCTCGATGAGGTGCTCACGTCGTTGCGGGGCGGATAGGGGGGAGAGCGGGTGGCGCCGCCGTCCGCTTAAGTTCCTGACGCTAGGTGACTGATAACGTGCGCCGGGTACAAGGATTTCACATCGAGATACCTGGAGGCGCGGTGTGAGCATTGGTGACACCCTGGCGGAGGCGCGACGTCAGAGGGGTCTCACGATTACCCAGGTGAGCCAGCAGACGCGGATCAGGGAAACGATCATCAGGGGAATCGAGCAGGACGATTTCTCGTCGTGCGGCGGGGACTTCTACGCACGGGGGCACATCCGCTCCATCGCTACCGTGGTCGGGGTCGACCCGGTGCCGCTGATCAGGGCGTACGACGAGGAACACGGCCCGCCGGGCAGCATGCGCGCGGCGGAGATCTTCGAGCCTGCCACCCCGATCAAGATCCACGAGCCGCGTCCGTTCGGGCTCGGCAAGATCCTGATCGTCGTGCTCCTCGCGGTGATCGGCTTCGCCGCCTACCACCTGGTCTCGACGCAAGGTACGCACTCGTCGGCAGGTCAGGCGGCGAACCTGCGGCCGACGGTGAAGCCTAAGCCTAAGCCGACCGTCGCGCCCACCGTCAGGCCGACAACCGTGACGAATACGGGGCCGCCGGTCGCGGTCATCAAGCTGACCGCGACCCAGGACTGCTGGGTCGGGCTGACGAACGCGGCGGGCCAGCAGATATACCAGGGCATCATCCCGGCCGGGCAAAGCATGACCTGGCGGGAACAGAACCCGGTGAGCATGGTCGTCGGTAACCCGCCGGGGATCTCGCTGACCGTGAACGGCCAGCCCGAGCTGCAGAACGCCCAGTCGGTGGGGTACCTCAGCATCAACCCGTCGCAGCACAACCCGGTCACGAGCGGCTCACCCACGAGCGGCTGACCCGTGACCGGCGCCCCGCGACCGGTGCCCGGTGAGCGAAGCGCGGTGCCCGATCACGTACCCTCTCGGTGTGTCTAGTTCCCGTACAGTCAGCCTGGTCACCCTCGGCTGCGCGCGCAACGAGGTCGACTCGGAGGAGCTCGCCGCCCGGCTGGCGGCGGGTGGCTGGTCGCTGCGGGGCGAAGGGGAGGACGCGGACGTCGTCCTGGTCAACACCTGCGGGTTCATCCAGGCGGCCAAGCAGGAATCCATCGACGAGCTGCTTGCGGCCGCGGACTCTGGCGCTAAGGTCGCCGCGGTCGGCTGCCTTGCCGAACGGTACGGCACGGAACTCGCGGGCGAGCTGCCCGAGGCCCAGGTTCTCAGCTTCGACGACTACACGGACATCGCCGCGCGGCTGGACGACGTGCTGGCCGGTCGCAAGCGGCCCGCGCACGTCGCGAGGGACCGGCGCTCGCTGCTGCCGGTCAGCCCGGTCGAGCGGCAGGTGACCCCGAAGGCTGACCTCACCGATCTCCCGCCAGGGATCGCCCCTGCGTCGGGTCCGCGGCCCATCAGGCGGCGGCTGTCCGGCGGCGTCACCGCGCCGCTGAAGATCGCGTCTGGCTGCGACCGCAGGTGCTCGTTCTGTGCGATCCCGTCGTTCCGCGGCGCGTTCGTCTCCCGCCGCCCGCCCGAGCTGCTGGCCGAGGCCGGCTGGCTGGCCGCCGACGGGGTCCGCGAGCTGCTGTTGGTCAGCGAGAACTCCACGTCCTACGGCAAGGACCTTGGCGATCTCCGGCTGCTCGAGACGATGCTGCCCGAGCTGGCCAAGGTCGACGGCATCGCCCGAGTGCGGGTCAGCTACCTGCAGCCCGCCGAGGTCCGGCCCGGCCTGATCGACGTGATGACGTCAACGCCGGGCGTGGCCCCGTACTTCGACCTGTCATTCCAGCACGCCAGCGGTCCCGTGCTACGGAAGATGCGCAGGTTCGGCGACCGGGCGCGGTTCACCGACCTGATCGAGCGGATCAGGGACGCGTGCCCCGACGCCGGCGTCAGGTCGAACTTCATCGTCGGCTTCCCCGGGGAGACCGCGGACGACCTGCGCGAGCTCGAGCTGTTCCTGAGCGAGGCGCGGCTGGACGCGATCGGCGTCTTCGGCTACTCCGACGAGGACGGCACCGAGGCCGCGACCTTCCCCGCGGCGGACAAGATCGACGAGGACGAGATCGCCCGCCGGGTCGGTGAGTTCGCCGGCCTCGCCGAGGAGGTCATGGCACAGCGCGCCGCGGACCGGGTCGGCGAGACGATCGAGGTGCTGGTCGAGGAGGTGCTCGGCGACGGCAGGTACGAGGGCCGCGCCGCCCACCAGGCCCCGGACGTGGACGGGTCGACCACCCTGGAAGCGGACCGCCCGCTGGCGCCCGGCGACCTGGTGCTCGCCCGCGTGACCGAGTCCGCGGGAGCCGACCTCATCGCGAGCGCCTGACACGGCCGTGAGCGCCATGCCCGCCGACGCTCCCGGCCAGGGCAGTTCCCCACCAGGGGGGACCAGTCCCCCCAGTCCCCCCCTGCCAGGCCTGGTGAACATCGCCAACGTGCTGACGGTGGTGCGCATCCTCCTGGTGCCGGTGTTCGTCGTGTGCCTGTTCGCAGGCGGCACCGGGTGGCGGCTCGCGGCGCTCGCGACGTTCGTGGTGGCGTCGGTGACCGACCTGCTCGACGGGCGGCTGGCGCGCAGCCGGGGGCTGGTCACCGACTTCGGAAAGATCGCCGACCCGATCGCGGACAAGGCGCTCACCGGCGCGGCGCTGATCAGCCTGACAGTACTCGGCGAGCTGCCCGGTTGGGTCACGGCGCTGATCTTGATCCGCGAGGTCGGCGTGACCGTGCTGCGGTTCGTGGTGATCAGGCGCGGCGTGATCGCCGCGAGCCAGGGCGGCAAGCTGAAGACGCTGCTGCAGGTCGCGGCGATCTGCCTGTACATACTGCCCGCCTCGCTGAGCCCGCCGGCCTGGGTACGGGAGGTTGTCATGGCCGTCGCTGTCGTGGTAACGCTGGTGACGGGCGTGGATTACGTAGTGCGCGCGGTGCGCCTGTACCGCGGTCCTGCCGGAGCGCGGTCGGCCGCGAACGGCACGAGCGGGAACGGCACGGCCGCGAACGGCACGGCCGCGACCGGCAAGAGCGGGAACGGCGGGAACGGCGGAGGGGCAGATGGCTGACGGGGTGGCCGGCGGCGACGCGCGGGAGCTGGCTACCGAGATCCTCCGGCTGCTGACAGAAAACGGCGAGACGCTGGCCGCGGCCGAGTCGCTCACCGGCGGGCTGGTCGCCGCGGCGCTGACCGACGTGCCGGGATCGTCGAAGGCGTTCCGCGGCGGGGTAGTGGCGTACGCGACCGAGCTCAAGGCGGAGCTGCTCGGCGTCGACAGCGACATGCTGGACGACCACGGTCCTGTCTACGCGCCGGTGGCGGCGGCGATGGCCGACGGCGTAAGGAAGCGGCTGGGGGCGACGGTCGGCGTGGCCACCACCGGAGTCGCGGGGCCCGACCCGGCCGATGGCTTCCCGCCGGGCACCGTGCACATCGCGGTGAGCCTCGCCGAAGACACGGTGGTACGGACGATGGCATTGAACGGAAACCGGGATGACGTACGTAGACTGACAGTGGAGCGTGTCCTTGGTTTGCTACTAGGCAGGCTCCGGGAAGAGAAGATGTGATTACAGCGTTACAGCAGGAGCGAAGTCACGGAGTGGTGGTCTCGCGGGCTGGCCGCACGGACAAGGTACCGTGGATATAGCGGCGGTTGGCCCCGGGTACTCCGTGAGGAGCTCGGTGGGCGATTAGCCTGAGGAAGGGAGTGTGCGATGGTACTGCTTCGCCAATTGCTAGGCGACGTGCTGCGTCGCCTGCGCATCAGGCAGGGTCGCACTCTCCGCGAGGTATCCGCGTCCGCCCGCGTGTCGCTCGGCTACCTCTCCGAGGTGGAGCGCGGCCGCAAGGAAGCTTCGTCTGAGCTGCTGGCCGCCATCTGCGCCGCACTCGACACGCCGCTGTCGCAGGTTTTCCGCGAGGTCTCTGACAACTTCGCGCTAGCCGAACTGCAGAACGAGCCAGCGCTCGGCGCCCTGCGCGAGCCCGGTCTGCGGGTTCCTGTCGAGGTGCCGGACGCGGCCGGGCCGGTGGACGGCGACATCCGCAAGGCGATTGGCGACGTCACCGACATGGTGCCGGTCTGATCGCACGAGCCCGAGCGTAAGTAAAGCGTTAGATCCACGCCTGCGGGCTGTCGGTGAGCAGCTGAATGGCTTCAGGCAGCTTGCCCGACACGATGTCCTGCAGCGTGACGGTTTCCAGCACCGCGCGCTCGTTGGCGCGCAGCGCGATCCACACCCGCTGCAGCGGCTCGGCCGCGCCCGGGTAGGTGACGTTCTCCGGCCGCTCGCCGCGGACGCCGAGAAGCTGCCCGTCGATCGCCCTGATGATGTCCGCGAGCGAGATCTCGTTCGCGGGCCTGGCCAGCCAGAAACCCCCGTCCGGACCGCGCTGGCTGCGCACTAGGCCGCTGCGCCGCAAGTGCGTCAGGATCGTCTCGAGGAACTTGCCGGGAATGTGCTGTGCCTGGGCGAGCTGCTCGGCGGTGACATGGCCTTCTTGCGCGGCGGCGAGCTCGATGGCCGCGCGCAGAGCGTAGTCGGCACGTGCGGAGAGTCGCATGAACGTAATTATGCAGCTTCCCGACCGGTTTTCTGACATCGGATCGCCCAGGACTAAGCTGCAATCGATCCCGCCGCACGAGAAGCAACACGGGACACCGCCCCTACCGGAGGGAACTGGACTGGATGGCTGGTTCACGGGACGTGACGGTCGAGGTCACGGTCAACGGCACGCCCCATACCGCTGAGGTCCCGGCCCGCACCCTGCTCGTGCACTTCCTCCGCGACCGGCTCAGGCTCACCGGCACCCACGTCGGCTGCGATACCACGCAGTGCGGTGCCTGCACGGTCGCCATGGACGGCGTCGCGGTGAAGTCCTGCACGGTGCTCGCGGCCCAGGCCAGCGGCCACGAGATCACCACGATCGAGGGCCTGGCGCCGGCCGATGCCAGCGGCGACGGCCTGCACCCGGTCCAGCGGGCCTTCCAGGAGGAACACGGCCTGCAGTGCGGCTACTGCACGCCGGGCATGGTGATGGCGATCCGCCAGCTGCTCGCCGACAACCCGGATCCCACCGAGGCCGAGGTCAGGCACGGCCTCAACGGCAACATCTGCCGCTGCACCGGTTATCAGAACATCGTCGCCGCCGCCCTCTCCGCCGCCGCGCACCTGCGGGAGGCGTGACCGCGATGTTCCCCGCTGACTTCAGCTACGGCCGCGCGCGCTCTCTCGACGAGGCCCTCGACCTGCTCGCCGCGGCGCAGGCCGACGGCGAGGAGGCCAAGCTGCTGGCCGGCGGCCAGTCCCTGCTGCCGATGATGAAGCTGCGGCTCGCCACGCCGCAGACGCTGGTCGACATCGCCGGCCTCACCGAGCTCACCGGCGTCAGCAACGGCGACGGCACCACGATCGGCGCGCTCACCACCTACCGCGCCCTTGCCCGCGACCCGCTGGCCGCCGGCCGGCTGCCCGCGATGACCGACGCGCTCGCCGTGCTCGCCGACCCGCAGGTCCGCGCCCGCGGGACGATCGGCGGCGCGGTCGCGCACGGCGACCCGGCGGCCGACCTGCCCGCGGTGCTGCTCGCCCTCGACGCCCAGGTCCGCATAACAGCGAGAAGCGGCAGCCGCGTCACCCCGCTCGACGACTTCCTGCAGGGCGTCTTCGCCACCGATCTCGCCGAGGACGAGATCGTCACCGCGATCACGCTGCCGCCCGGCGCGGCGACGGGCTCGGCCTACGAGAAGTTCGAGCAGCCCGCCAGCCACCTGCCGCTAGCCGGGGTCTGCGCCGTGGTGACGGTGGAAAACGAGGTCATCACCTTGGCTAAGCTCGCCGTCACGGGTGTCGCGGGCCGCCCCTTCCGCGCCCGTCATTCGGAACGGGCCCTTGTCTCCGCCCCGGCCGCCCGCGACTCGCTAGCCGTGGCGGCCGCGAGCGTGGCCGAAGGCGTCCGCCCGCTATCAGACCAGCACGCGAGCGGCCCGTTCCGTCTGCACCTGGCCGAAGTACTCGCCCGCCGCGCGCTGGCACGCGCGCTCGCCCGCGCGAGGAGGTCCCAGTGACGGTCCAGCAACAGCCGCCGGGCCTGATCGGGCGCGCGATCGTGCGCCGCGAGGATCCGGCACTGCTGACCGGGCGCGGAAGTTACACCGACGACGTGACACCGCCGGGCACGCTGCACGCGTTCGTGGTCCGCTCGCCGCTCGCCCACGCCAGGATCGTCTCCGTCGACGTGACCGAGGCCCGCGAAGCGCCCGGCGTCGTCGCGATCTACACCGCGGCGGACCTGCCCGGCGTCGGCCCGCTGCCCCGCGCAGAGGGCCTGCCGCCCGGCTCGCTCAACCCGGAGTTCCCGGTCCTCGCCTCCGGCAAGGTTCTGTGGGCCGGCCAGCCGGTTGTGCTCGTGGTCGCGGAGACCAGCGAGCAGGCCGCCGACGCCGCGGAACTGGTCATGGTCGACTACGACGAGCTGCCCGTCGTCATCGGCCCGCTGGACGCGGCCGCCGCCGGCGCCCCGGTGCTGCACGACGGCGCGGACAGCAACATCGCCGTCCGCAAGCGGATCACCACCGGGGACGCGGTGGCGGCGTTCGAGTCCGCCGCCTACCGGGTCGGCCAGCGGATGGTGAGCCAGCGGATCGCGCCGGTCGCGCTCGAGCCGCGCGGCGTACTCGCCAGCGTGGCCGCCGATGGCCGCCTCGAGGTGCGGCTGCCGACCCAGCGCCCGCACGGCTCGCGGAACTGGCTGTCGAAGATCCTCGGGATGCCGCCCGGCCAGATCCGCGTGGCCGCGGGCGACGTGGGCGGCGGGTTCGGCGCGAAGGGCGCGATGTACCCCGACCAGGTGGCGGTGATCGCCGCCGCGCGCGCCCTCGGCCGCCCGGTGAAGTGGATCGAGGAGCGCAGCGAGTCGTTCCTGGCCACCTCGCACGGCCGGGACCAGGTCGCCGACCTAGAGGTGGCGGTGGACGACGGCGGCCGGATCACCGCGATGCGCGGCACCGTGCACGCCAGCTTCGGCGCCTACTTCACCCCGAACGCCCCTGGCTCCCTCCTCGGCCGCCTCGGCCCGATGCTCCCGCAGGGCTACCAGATCCAGCACTTCGACGTCGAGCTGACCGGGGTGTTCGCGAACACGACCCCGATCGGCCCGTACCGCGGCGCCGGCCGCCCGGAGGGCGCCTACTTCTGCGAGCGCCTCGTCGAACTGGTGGCCCTGGAGACGGGCCTCGACCCCGCCGAAGTGCGCCGCCGGAACTTCATTCCGCCGGCGCACTTCCCGTACACCACCTGCACCGGCCTGACCTACGACAGCGGCGACTACCAGGCGGGCCTGGACCTGCTGCTGGAAAAGCTGGCCGAGACCGCGCCCCAGGTCCCCGACGGCCAGCTCCCCGGCACGGGCATAGCCTCGTTCGTGGAGCCCGGCGGCATCACGCCGCCGATACCCGGCCCCGACGGCACGGTCGGCGACAAGGCGACGGTGACCATCGCGCCGGACGGCAAGGTCACGGTCGCGGTCGGCACCAGCGCCCACGGCCAGGGCCACGAGACGGCGTTCGCCCAGCTCGCGGCCGACCTGCTCGGCGTGCCGTACGAGGACGTGACGGTGGTGTTCGGCGACTCGGATACGGCACCGTTCGGCTACGGCACGTTCGGCTCGCGCAGCGCGGTCGCGGGCGGCAGCGCCATCCACTACGCCTGCCAGGCGGCGCTGGAGGCGGCCCGCCGGGTCGACGCCCCGATGTCGGTCACCGAGGCCGCCGCGCGCCTCGGCGGCATCACCGCGACCGCGGGCTCAGGCGCGCCGCCGGAGACCTACGCCTCCGGCTCCTACGCGTGCGTGGTGGCCGTCGACCCGGACACCGGCCGGGTCACGGTGCTGCGCGTGATCGCGGTCGACGACTGCGGCGTGGTGATCAACCCGCTGCTCGTGGAGGGCCAGGTGCACGGCGCCATCGCCCAGGGCCTCGGCCAGGCCCTGCTGGAGGAAGTGGCGTACGACGACGCCGGCCAGCCGATGGCCGCCTCCCTGATGGACTACGCGGTCCCGTTCGCCGCCTCGCTGCCCCAGATCGAGTCCTACCTGGTGTGCACGCCGTCCCCGACGAACCCGCTCGGCGTCAAGGGCATGGGCGAAAGCGGCACGATCGGCGTCACCCCGGCCCTGGTCAACGCCGTGATGAACGCCCTGCGCCCCTACGGAGTGCGCCACCTGGACATGCCGCTCACCCCGGAGAAAATCTGGACCGCGATCCACGAACACCGCTGACCCTGACTGCGAGCAGGTCGCGGCTGCGCCGGGCTGGCTGTTATCGATGTGCTGCAACGCGTTTTAGCTGGCACTCTCGGGAAGTATGAGCCACCCGCATCCGCACGCCGCGGGCCACGGCCCGCATGACCACCGCCCGCATGACCACGGCTATGAAGGGCACGAGCATGCCACCGGGCGGTTCGGGGCCGTGTCGCGGGTGGCGCACGCGCTGCGGCCGCACTCACATGAGCCCGCGGACCAGGTGGACCCGGCACTGGAGGCCAGCGCCGAGGGGATGCGGGTGCTGTGGGTGTCGCTGGCCATCCTGGCGGGCACGGCTGCCGTGCAGGCGGCGGTGGCGGCGGCGTCGGGGTCGGTGGCGCTGCTGGGGGACACGCTGCACAACGCCGCCGACGCGCTGACCGCCGTGCCGCTGGCGGTGGCGTTCATCGTGGGCAGGCGCCCGCCGGACCGCCGGTACACCTACGGGTACGGGCGGGCCGAGGACCTGGCCGGAGTCGTGATCGTCGCGGCGATCGCGGCGTCGTGCGCGCTGGCGGCGTCCGTGGCGGTATCCCGGCTGCTGCACCCGCACCGGGTCTCTGACCTGGCCGCGGTGGCGGCAGCCGCGCTGGCCGGGTTCGCGGGCAACGAGCTGGCCGCCCGCTACCGGATCAGGGCCGGGCGCAGGATCGGGTCGGCGGCGCTGGTGGCAGACGGGCTGCACGCCCGCACCGACGGGCTCGCCTCACTGGGGGTGCTGGCCGGGGCGGGTGGCGTGGCGCTGGGCTGGAACTGGGCCGACCCGGTTGTCGGCCTGGTGATCACGGCGGTCCTGCTGTCCGTGCTGTGGCGCGCGGCCCGCGAGATCTACCGGCGACTGATGGACGCCGTCGACCCTGAGCTGGTCGATCAGGCCGAGCGCGCGCTGCACGGCACACCAGGCGTGCTGGGCACCGGGCAGGTCCGGCTCCGCTGGATCGGCCACCGGCTGCACGCCGAGGCCGAGATCACCGTCAGCGGCGAGGTCACCGCGATCGAGGCACACCAGGTCGCGGTCAGCGCCGAGCATCACCTGCTGCATGCCCTGCCCCGGCTATCGGCGGCCCTGGTGCACGCCGATCCAGCGCCCCGGCAGGGCGTCGATGACCACGCGGTACTCGCGTCCCACCGCCCGGTCAGCCCTCGCTAGCCGCCATCCAGAGTTGGCTGAGCGGCGTGATCTGGATCCAGCCGTCGTTCCGGTACGCGTACTCGCCGGTGTAGAGAACAACGGCTTCATCGAGGCGCGACCCCAGCCGGTCCTTCAGCAGGCGGAGACCGCGCAGGTCATCGCCGCTGACGCGGGTGCCTGCCTTGATCTCGAAGGCGATCACCTGGCCGTCGTCGCGCTCCAGCACGAGGTCCACCTCGTCACCGGACTCGGTCCGGAAGTAGCCCGCCGCGACTGGGGCATCGGACCAGCTGACCTGTTTGAGGATCTCACCGACCGCGAACGTCTCGAGGAGGTGGCCGTACTCGGTGAGGGTGGCGGGTGCCGCCTGGGCGATCTTCTGGGGGGTGAGATTCAGCAGCCAGGCCATCACGCCGGAATCGACCACGTGCACCTTGGGGTGCTTGATGACCCGGGAGCCAAGGGTCGTGCCCCAGGCCGGAAGCCGGTGAATGAGGAAGACGGCCTCGAGGAGCTTGATGTAGTTCTCTGCCGTCGACCGTTCCAGGCCGATCGCCCCGGCGACCGGGGTGATGTTGAGCACCTGCCCTGACCGGGCAGCGAGCTGGCCCAGCAGCCGGGGCAGCATCTCACGCTGCCGGACCCGCGAGATGTCCATCACGTCCTTGTCCACGACCAGGTCGACGTAGTTGGCGAACCAGCGGGAACGCGACGGCCCTGGCGGACGGCGCAGGGCCACCGGCATCCCTCCCGCCGTCGACCGCCGAGCGTACTCGTCCCGGGTCGCAGCCGCTTTCGGCAGCAGCCCTGCAACGCCATCGCCATCGAGGAGCCTGGCGACGAAAGTCTCCCGGACCCCGTCGATCTCCCCCTGGGTGAGCGGAAGAACGGGAATGATGTCGACCCGTCCGGTCAGCGCCTCGGCCGCCGCCGGGATCGCGGCATACCGCGTCGACCCGGCCAGGACATACCGGCCGGGACGAAGATCCCGGTTGAGCTGAGCCTTGATGGCGTCGAGGAGCTCGGGAACATGCTGGTACTCGTCGATAAGGACCGGCTCGGCCGACTCCACGAACCGGCCTGGATCGGCGCGCACCGCCGACCGCGTGGCCGGGTCGTCGCAGTCGATCACCGGGCGGCCGAGACGTGCGGCGAGCTGTCCAAGGAGCGTGCTCTTCCCCACCGTCCGCGGACCGTT
>DATBBI010000002.1:0-3311 GCA_036271115.1 Trebonia sp. | reverse complement strand
GGCGGTGAGATCACCCCGAACATGATCCCGTCGGTGTCGCAGTACGCCGGGCAGCAGCTGCTGACCGGGCAGCAGGCCGAGGCCTACGCCGACCACTTCATCGCCCAGCACATCACCGACATGTCCGGCGGCAAGACCTACGCCCAGCTGTCGGCCGCCTCGATGGCGCAGCCGGCCAACACCCAGCTGTCCGGCCTGGTCGCCACCGTCTTCAAGGGCGAGACCCTGCGGTCCATGCTGCTGAACGCCTACGGCTGGTGGAAGGTCTCCCAGATCACCTACATCATCTCGCTGGCGGCCTTCGGGCTCGGCACCGTGAGCTTCCTGGCCGGCCTGTTCGGGTTCGCCAGCCTCCGCCGCGACCGGAAGCCGGCCACGGCGCAGGTTGGCCCGGCCATCGAGCAGATCCACGAGACAGGACACGAGGCAACCGCCTCCTGACAACCGAGGCGCTGACCTCAGTAACGAGAGCGCTCCCGCGGGCCAGAGGGCACACCGCGGGAGCGCTCCGCGTTCCACAAGCGCCCGCCGCAGCGGCGCAGGCGGGCAGAACGGGTGCGACGGCAGGCCAGTAGCTGCCGCCGCACCCGCGGCGTAAGGTTCTGGTCCATGGCGTACGCACCGCAGGCGTGGCGGGACTTTGCGGTCACGACGGGCGGCCTGGCCGGGGCGCTGACGGGGCTGCTGTTCGTCGCGGTGTCGCTGCACAGCGGCGCACTGAGCACGTCGCGCAGCCTCGCCTCCCGCGCCGCGCAGACCCTGGTGCTGTTCATGACGCCGGCGATCGCCGCGGTTGTGCTCACGGCTCCGCAGCCCGCGACGGCCCTGGGCGCGGAACTGCTGGCGCTGGCGGCGCTGGCCGGCGCCACGCTGTTCATCCTCGACCGCCGGGCCGGACATGATCTGACCGGCGTCGCCGGGTACGTCGAGCAGGCGTCGCCGAATACGGTCACCGCGGTGCTCGTCGCCGCCGCCGGGTTCACTTTCCTGCTCAAGGCGGGCGGCGGCCTGTACTGGCTGATCCCGGCGGTGCTGGCCGGGCTGGTCGGCGGCGTGATCAACGCCTGGCTGTTCCTGATCCGGATCACCGGCGACTGACGCCCTGCCGATTAGCAGCCGAGCCGCTTACCAGCCGAGCTCGGCGAGCCGGTCGTCGTCGATGCCGAAATGGTGGGCGACCTCGTGGATGACCGTGCGGCGGACCTCGTTGGCGACCTCGCCTTCGGTGCGGCAGATGGCGCAGATCGCCAGGCGGTAGATCGTGATGCGGTCGGGCAGCACCCCGGCGTACTGGGTGGTGCGGCTGGTGAGCGGGATGCCCTCGTAGAGCCCGAGCAGCCCGGGCGGGCCCGGGTCGTGCTCCACGGTCACGGCGACGTTGCTCATCAGCCGGCCGAGTTCCGCGGGCAGACTGTCGAGCGCCATGGCGACCATCTCCTCGAAGCGGCCGGGCTCGATGTCGATCACTCGTCCATTGTCCGGCTGTCCGCCAGGATGCGCTCCAGGGTAGTGCGCCCCATCCGGCTGATGGCCGGGTTGGTCTCCGCGTAATACCAGACCACCCCCATCGCCTGCTCGAATGCCCACGCCTTGCCGCGCTCCCACTCCAGGTCGCCGCAGCCAAGGTCGTCGCGCAGTGAGTGCCGCGGTCCGGCTTCGAGCAGGTGCCAGGCGGCCACCAGGTCGAGGGCCGGGTCGGCGGGCCCGAGGCCGCCGACGTCCAGCACCCCGGCGAGGCGCCCGTCGCGGACCAGCACGTTCCCGGGAATCAGGTCGCCGTGGGTCATGACGTCCTGACGCGCGGCGCGCGGCAGGTCACGCAGGCGGTCCCACAGCAGGCGCAGCCGCCGCACGTCGAGCAGTTCTTCGCTGCGGCTGAAGCACGTTTCCAGCCACGCGTCGTGGGACGTCAGGTCGCCGCCCCGGCCAGTGCCGCGAAAGGTCCTGCCGTGGGTGCCGATGGCTCGCACGTCGAGGATGAACGCCGCGAGGTCGTGCGCGAACGCGGCTGATTCGCCCGGGTCCTCGTCGGTGGCCACGACGCCGGGCAGCCACGTCTGCACCGACCACGGCAGCGGGTAGCCGGCTCCCGGGTCCCCGATCGCGACCGGCTCCGGGGTGGAGAACCTGGTGCGGCCGGCCAGCTCGCGGGCCGCGGCCGTCTCGGTCTCCAGCCACCGGCGGGTCGCCTCGACGTCGCCCGGCCGCAGCGGGAAGCGCGCCGCCAGGTCGTCGCCGATGCGGAAGATGGCGTTGACCGTGCCCTGGGAAGCGATCCGCCTGACGGGCAGCGCCCGCCACCGCGGGAACTGCTCGGCTGTCAGAGCCCGTACCGTCGCGTCGGGCACCGTCATCTGGTCGGCATGCATCCGCACGTGTGTCAGCGTCACGTCGCCGAACGCCGACCGCAAGCGGATTTCCGTCGGCCGTGCTGGGTACCCGGCTAGTAACACGTAGCCAAGGGAGGATACGCCGATGTCGGATAACGTCTACTCGGTCAGCGAGATCGCCGGCTCGTCCACGGAGAGCATCGACGACGCGATCAAGGGAGCTGTCAGCCGCGCCTCCAAGACGCTGCACAACCTCGACTGGTTCGAGGTCACCAACATCAGGGGCCGGATCGAGGACAACCAGCGCTGCCACTTCCAGGTGACCATGAAGGTCGGTTTCCGGCTCGACGAGCCCGGGTCCTGAGCTCAGCCGATCTTGAGCGGTATCTCCGCGTAGGGATCGAGCGCGTAGGCGAGGGACACCCGGTGGTAGCCGTCGGCGATATCTCCTTCGGCCACGAGGACCGGCGACAGCTTGTCGCCGGCGAGCACCTTCTTCAGGTCGTTCAGCACGCCCGGGTCGTTCAGGGATAGCGGTTCGCGGCCGGTGGCCCGGAGGATGTCGTTGGCCCGGCGCATGATGACCGGCAGCTTCCGCAGCTTCGCCGCCACCCGGTCCGCGTGGTCCTGACCGAAGCGGATGCTCAGGTAGCTGGAGGCCGCGGCGTAATCGTGCTCGGCCACCTCTTTCTTCCAGCGCAAATACGAGCCGACCCCAGGGGTGGTCATTGGTCCTTGCCTCCTCCTTGAGCGCGGGCTGCAGGGAGCAGGATAGCGGGGACCGCCAGCGGCAGGAACAGCAACTGCAGCGAGCCCGCCAAGCTGTTACCCGGAAAAGCCGTCATGCCTTCCCCTTCGGGTCGTCCCTCCGGCCGCCGGCTGACCTGCCTGCCGCGCCGAGGACGGGCAGCAGCGGGCGCATGGTGCGGCGGCTGAGGCAGCCTTGCCAGACGCCGAGGCTGTAGGCGGCGTCGTCGAGCA
>DATBBI010000001.1:0-6136 GCA_036271115.1 Trebonia sp. | reverse complement strand
TGTCGAGCTCGGTGTTGACCGCGTGCATGCGCCGCGACAGCGGCCTGGCCAGCCCGGCGGGCAGCCCGAACATCCGCGCCGGGTCCGGCAGCCGCATGGTCAGCACGGTGGCGCCGCCCGCCTGCAGCGCGGCGACGGTCCTGGCGGCAGCCTGGCCGGTGCCCACCGGGTCGAAGCCGGCCCGCAGCGTGTCGTTGATCCCCACCACGACGCTGGCGACGTCGGGCCGCAGCTCGAGCGCCGCCGGCAGCTGGTCGCGCTCGACGTGCTTGGCCTGCGCGCCGAGCACCGCGAGGTTGTGCAGTTCCGGGTCGGGGAGCCCGGAGGCTAGGTGCCGTGCCCACCCTCGCCAGCCGCCTGATGGGTCGGGATCACCCATGCCCAGGGTGATCGAGTCGCCGAGAGTCACGATCCGCGTCATCTTTGCACCTGCCCGAGAGGACGAAACGAGTCGGTGTTGAGAGCTTCGTGAACCGCCAGGAAGGCGGTGACGGAGGCCGGCCAGCCGAACTCCTCGGCCCGGGCCCGCGCCGCGGCGCGCCGCTCGATCGGGTCCCTGGCGAGGATCGCGCGCACGCCCCCGGCGAAATCCTCGCCGGTGACCGCGATCCCGGCGGCGGCCACCACCTCCGGCAGCGCACTCGACGCGCTGACCACGACCGGAGTGCCGCAGGCGAGCGCCTCGAGCGCGGCCAGCCCGAACGTCTCCACCGGCCCCGGCGCGACCACCACATCGGCGGTGGCCAGCAGGGTGGCCAGCTCCTTGGGATCGGTGACGAACCCGGCGAACCGGACCGGCAGGCAAGCGCGGCGTGCCGCGCGCTCCAGCCGGGCGCGCAGCGGCCCGTCACCGGCGATGACGAGCACGGCGTCCACCCCGGCCGCGCGGAGCCCGGCCAGCGCGGCGAGCGAACGGTGCGGCTTCTTCTCCACCGACAGCCGGCTGCAGTGCACGAGCAGCGTCTGGTCCGGTTTCGCATGCGCTTCCCGCGCCGCGTCGCTGTACCGTTCGGGGCTGAACAGCTCCAGGTCGACGCCGAGCGGGATGCGCGTCAGGTTGGGCGCGCCGATCCGCTCGAACTCCGCCGCCGCCCACCGGGTAGTGCAGACGATCCGCTGGTAGTCGCGCGAGCTGCGCCGGTTGAGCGTGTCGGCGAGCGCGGTGGCCCGCTCGCTGAGCAGCCGGCTCCGCCACCGTGACATGCCGGACACGTCGGCGGGCAGGCTGAACAGGCCGGTCAGGCTCTCGTGCGAGACCATCACCGCCGGCACGCCGTGCGCGCGCGCCCACTGGCCGGTCCAGCGCAGAGTGGTGCGGTCCGACACCTCGATCCGGTCCGGCCGCAGTTCGGTCAGCAGCGCGGCGAGCCTGCGGCGGCCGAGCAGCGCGCGATAGCCGCCGGTGAACGGCACTATCGGCCCGTACCTGGTGATCATCCGCCCCTGCGCTGTCGCCTCGTCGCCGCGGCGACGGCCGGGGATGATCAGCACAGGATCGTGTCCGGCCGCCAGGTAGCCGGCACCGAGTTCGCGCAGCGCCGTGCGCATGCCGCCCGAGCGCGGCCCCACGTAGTTGGCCAGCCGCACGATCCGCATTAGGCGGCCATCCTCGCGGCGGTTCCGGCGCCGAGCACCTCGGCGTAGTGGCCGATCAGCTCGTCGGTCAGGGCCGGCCAGGACCTGGCGAGCACCCGCCGCCTGCCCGCCTCGCTCATCGCCGCGCGCAGCGGCCGGTCGGCGGCCAGCCGGCGGACCGCCGCGGCGAGCGTGTCGCCGTCGTCCGGCGGGACGAGGAACCCGGTCACTCCCTCGTCCACCAGGTCGAGCGGGCCGCCGGCGGCCGGCGCGATCACGGGCAGCCCGCTCGCCGCGGCCTCCTGGATCGTCTGGCCGAAAGTCTCGAACGGGCCGGTGTGCACGAAGATGTCCAGGCTGGCGTAGATCCGTGCCAGGTCGGCGCCGTGCCGCTCGCCGAGGAACATCGCCGACGGGAGCTCCTGCCGCAGTTCTTCCTCCATCGGGCCGCCGCCGGTGATGGCGAGCCGCACTCCGGGCAGGCGGGTGACGGCGGCGAGCAGGTCGACCCGTTTCTCGTGCGCGAGCCGGCCCACGTAGCCGACGATCATCTCGCCGTCCGGCGCGAGCTCGGCGCGCAGCCGGTCGTCCCTGCGGGCCGGATGGAAGCGCTCGGTGTCCACGCCCCTGCCCCACAGCCGCACCCGCTCCAAGCCGTGCGCGTGCAGGTCGGCGGCCGTCGCGCTGGACGGGGCGAGGGTGCGGTCGGCCGCGTTGTGGATGTCGCGCAGCCAGCGCCACGCGAACGCCTCGGTGACCGCGCCGAGACGGTAGGCGCGGGCGTAGTTCGGCAGGTCGGTCTGGTAGACGGCGACCATGGGCAGGTCCAGGGCCTTGGCCACGTGGGCGCCCCAGGCGCCGAGCGCCACCGGGCTGGCCAGGTGCACCACGTCGGTGCCGTGCCTGGTGATGGCGCGCCTGGTGCGCGGTGTCGGCAGGCCGAGCCGGAAGGTCGGGTAGCCGGGCAGCGGGACAGAGGGGACACGTTCCACCGGATAGCGGAACTGGCGGTCAGCGCCGGTGGTGGCGCGCGCGGACTCCGGAGCAATGACCAGGGGGTGGTGGCCCTTGCGGACGAGGTTTTCTGCCACGCGCACTACGCAGTTCGCGACACCGTTGACATCGGGTGGGAAGGACTCCGTAATGATCGCGATCCTCATGTAATCAAGTTCGCCCACGGCGCGAGTGAATTCCGCCAAGATGCCGTTACGGCCGGGCGAACTATCGATGACAATTAATTGCAATGTCAGGAAGATCCGGCCCGCGGCCGGTGTTGCCCCTCGACGTGGCCGGAACTCCAGATCCACTGACCCTCAACGGCGTGCCGCTGTCCGTGCTCGACCTGGCGCCCATCCCGGACGGCGGCTCGGCCGGCGAGGCGCTGCGCGCCACGACCGAGCTGGCCAAGTACGCAGAATCGCTCGGCTTCACACGCTTCTGGGTGGCCGAGCATCACGGCATGCCGGGCATCGCGAGCTCATCCCCGCCAGTGCTGATCGGGCACATCGCCGACGCGACGGAGACCATCCGGGTCGGCTCAGGGGGCGTGATGCTGCCGAACCACACCTCGCTGGTGGTCGCCGAGCAGTTCGGCATGCTCGAGGCGCTCCACCCGGGCCGCATCGACCTGGGCATCGGCCGCGCGCCAGGCACCGACCAGGCGACCGCCGCCGCGCTGCGGCACCGCGGCCCCGACGAGTTCCCGCGCCAGCTCACCGACCTGCTGGGCTTCTTCACTGGGCAGTGGCCGACGGGCCACCCTCTCGCGACCGTGCACGCCGTCCCCGGCGAGGGCAACGGCCCGGACATGTGGCTGCTCGGCTCCAGCGGGTACAGCGCGCAGGTGGCCGGCACGCTCGGCCTGCCGTTCGCGTTCGCGCACCACTTCATGCCCGCGAACACGCTCCCTGCGCTCGAACTGTACCGGGAGTCGTTCCGCCCGTCGGAGACGCTCGCCAGGCCGTACGCGATGGTCGCCGCCGGGGTGATCTGCGCGGACACCGACGAGCGCGCCCGCTTCCTGGCCGGCTCGTCCGCGCTGTCGTTCCTGCGGCTGCGCCAGGGCCACCCCGGCAGGGTCCCGTCCCCGGAGGAAGCGGCCGCCCACTCCTACAACGACCTGGAGCAGGCCTTCATCGCGGACCGGCAGGCGACCCAGCTCATCGGCGCCCCGGACACGGTCCGCTCCGGCCTGACGGAGCTGCTGAAGCGGACCGAAGCCGACGAGCTGATGCTCACGACCCAGACCTACAGCGCGGCCGACCGCCTCCGCTCATTCGAGCTCGTCGCCCAGGCGGTATCCGCCAGCTGACCCGTTCGCATGGTCCTGCTTTCTTTTATCCCGAACGGGCCCGTGGTGACTCGGCCCGCTGTCACGCGTCCCGCCGGCTGACGACCGCGAACGCCACCGCGACGAGCGCCGCGGCGAGCAGCAGGAAGATCCCCGTCTCGATGCCCTGGAACGCCCAGTACCGCGAGGCCGGCTGATACGTCACGTAGCCGCGGATGCCGTGCGCCTGCGCGCAGGAGACCACGGCGTGATACGCGGCGCGCCCCAATCGTCCGTTGCCCGCGAGCTGCTGGCACGCGGCCGGCAGCGAGCTGACAGGAAGCCCGACACCGCCGGCGGCGCCGCCGATCACTGCCCCGTTCGTCGACAACGGGAGGATGAGCGGCTGGCCGTTCGCCCCGACGAACCCCGCGCCGAGCTGCCAGGCGGAGCCAGCGGGGGTGAATCCGCTGCCAATCGGGAAGTAGCTGGTCACGGCGGTCATGAAGGACCGGCGCAACTCGATGAAGATCACGGCCCGCACAGCGATGAACCCGGCCAGCGTGACGGCGATCGCCGGCAGCGTCCGGCGCATCAGCGCCCCCGCCGTGATGCCGAGCGCCGTCGCGAACACCGCGTAGCCGACAGGGACGATGCCCATGATGTCGAACCGGCCGGGGTTGAACGCGTTCGCCTGCAGCGCGTTGTTCGGCCCTGACCACCAGGTGACGAGCGCCGACACGATCCCGCCGATGGCGGCCGCGGCGAGCAGCAGCCAGCCGGCCTTGACCGCGAGCCAGCGGCGCCTGGTGACGCTCTGCGTCCACGCGTACTGGTTGGTGCCGGTCTCGAACTCGTGCGCCAGCAGCGGCGCACCGGCCAGGATGCCGAGCACGGCGGGCACGCCCAGCGTCAGGATCACGAGGAACCCGATCGCGTGGCTGCCGAGGAAGAGCGTGCTCGACGACAGGGTGCCGCAGGTGCGGGACGCGGTGCACGCGGCCAGCGAGGAGTGCCACTGGGAGGCGGCCTGCACCCCGGTGACCACGATCAGGGCGGCGAACGCCGCGACCAGCGCGGCCGTGATCGCCGCCGCGGCCCGGTACTGTCGCCAGACGACCCAGCTCATCGCGATCACGCGTCCCTGCGGCGGACCGCGTAGAAGGTGATGGCGATCAGCGCGGCGGCCACCGCCAGGTAGATGCCGGTCTCGATGCCCTGGAACGCCCAGTAGCGGCTGATCGGCTGGTAGCTGATGAACTGGCGGTAGCCCGCCTTCTGCAGGCACCCGTAGACGGCGTTCAGCGTGGCCCTGGACGGGCCGTTGGGTCCGCTGGCGCTGGCGGGAATCAGCTGCCGGCAGGCGGCAGGCAGCGACGTGCTCGGCACCCCGTCGATCATCACGTTGCCAACCGACCCCGTCACGAGCTGCCCGGCCTTGTTGATGAGACCGCCTCCGGTATTGATCGAGCCCGCCGGGGGATTGAAGTTCGCCGCCACCCCGTAAAAGGTGGTGACCGGGGCCATGAAGTGCATCCTGAGGTCCTGGGAGACCCATAGTCGCATCCCGATGAACCCGCCGATCACGATCGCGACCGCCGGCAGGGTACGGCGCGCCGTGGCACCCGCCGCGATCCCGAGCGCCGTGGCGAACACCGAGTAGGCGACGGGGACCAGGCCCTGCTGGTCGAAGTAGTTCGCCTGGAACGCGTCGGCGAACGCCGCGTTGCGCGGGCCGGACCACCAGGTCACAAGGGCGGCGATCACGCCGCCCCAGATCGCGGCGGCGAGCAGCAGCCAGCCGACCTTGACCGCGAGCCAGCGGGTGCGGGTGATGCTCTGCACCCAGGCGAAGTCGCAGGTGCGGGTCTCGAACTCGTGCGCCACCAGCGGCGCACCCACCAGCACCCCGAACAGGGCCGGCGCCATCAGGCTGAGGACGGCGAAGTCCCAGCCGAGTGGGCTGCCCAGCGAAACGGCGCCCTGATGCAGGTTGCCGCACGTGCCGTTAGCGGTGCACCCGGCGAGCAGGGTGTGCCACTGCGCGGCCATCTGGAACCCGGTGACGAGCAGCACCGTGGCGAACGCGGCGAGTACCAGCGAGGCGACCGCCGCCTGCGCGCGGTACTGCCGCCAGGTGAGCCAGGTCACTGCTCTTCTCCAACCGCGGTGAGGTGGGCGTACGCCTCGGGCGCGTCGGCGCCCATGTACCCGAGCACCAGTTCTTCCAGGCTGATGTCCTCGGCCTCGTAGGCCGGGTCGATGACCGGCCCGCCCAGCCGGACGAGCAGC